>CAKZYI010000578.1 GCA_937884735.1 uncultured Pleurocapsa sp. | reverse complement strand
GGCTAAAGGCTACGAACTAATAACCTCTCAACGAAGCTAATTCACACTAGGCGTTTTATATATGTCAACTACTACAAAACTAGTTTTACCCCAAATGGGATGTGGTACATGGGCTTGGGGCAATCGTCTCCTCTGGGGTTACGACGAAAGTATGGATAGCCAATTACAAGAGGTTTTTAATCTCTGCGTTAGTAACGGTGTAACTCTTTTTGATACGGGGGATTCTTATGGAACAGGAAAATTAAATGGTCAGAGTGAGAAACTACTAGGACAATTTGATAGTGAATATCAAGGAGAGAATAAAAATAATATTTGTTTGGCAACTAAACTAGCTGCTTATCCTTGGCGATTAACTAGAAAATCGATGGTGAATGCAGCCCAGGCTTCTATGAAACGGATCGGAAGGATAGATTTAGCTCAGATGCACTGGTCAACCGCTAATTATTTTCCTTGGCAAGAAGAACAGTTATTAGATGGTTTGGGAGATCTATACGAACAGGGTTTGGTAAAGGGAATTGGGCTTTCTAACTACGGTACAAGAAGATTAAAACGAATCCATGCCAAGTTTAGTCGGCGCAGTATTCCTATTGCGACTTTACAGGTGCAATATTCTCTTCTTTCTACCTACCCTGTGACGGAATTAGGTATTAAAGAAACTTGCGATGAGCTGGGTATCAAATTGATTGCCTACAGTCCTTTGTGTTTGGGCATTCTTACAGGCAAGTATACCGACTATAAAACCTATCCTAAAGGTTTGCGGGGTTTACTGTTTAGACGTTTAGTTCCAGAAGCTAAGTCATTACTGGATTGTTTAAATGCGATCGCACAATACCGAAATAAAACTATGGCACAGGTGGCGATCAATTGGTGCATTGCTAAAGGGGCACTACCTATTCCTGGGGCAAAAAATATTAAACAGGCTCAAGAAAACATTGCTGCCAAGGATTGGCAACTCGATGCAGGAGAAGTCGCAGAATTAGACCTTGCCGCAGGAAGAATAGGCAAACCGATGGTACAAAATATCTTTCAAACGCAATAATCATTGTCGTTTTTATTCTATTAATTCGTAGTTATTGATTGCGCTTGATGCTCAAGATATATTTTATTTTTTAAGTACACCTATATTAGTTATGACTTATGACAGAGTTAAGCATCGGTAACACTTTGTTAACTTATATTTAGAAATTATAAATAACTCAATTCGAAGAGGTAACTCAATGCAAAACCAACTACCAGAAGCAAAATTAGGTTTCACTAGATTCGCTGAACTCTGGAATGGGCGTTTAGCTATGATTGGATTTGTCTCTGCTGTATTAGTAGAAATGGCAACTGGTCAAGGCATTCTTGGTCAGCTAGGTTTGATGTAAAAGCAAATTGAGAAGACAATAAAGATTGAAAAGATTTATCTTGGTTTTCTCGACAAGTATAAGCTAGTAAACTAGTTTTTTAGATATTCAATGATAGGAGAGAGTCTGCTAGTCTTTTGGCTCTCTCCTATTTGCTTTTTTGCTTATAAATTAATTTTGATTATTTTACGCATGTTAATTATTCACAATTCTAAATTTGAAAAAGATAGCTTTTTATTTTAAAAAATAGTTTTTTAAAAGATAATCTTAATCAGCCCTAAGTATGAAGCGAAAATATTAATTTTAATATTAAATAGCTTTATGGTAGCTCTCACAAATCCGAGGATTACTGTATCAGTTATTATTTTCAACCTAAATAATTATGTTTCCCAAAAATAACTATCTTAAAAAGATTCATTTAACTTCCATTAAAGCAATCGCGATCTTAGTGGTACTTTTGTTCAATTTAATTTGCGCTCCCGTGGCATTTGCAGACGATAATTACAGCGCGGAAACCGATACTTATCAAGAAACTCGCAATCCTAATCGAGTAGATACTACTGCAGAAGAACTAGCCCAAAGTAACCTAGATCTACCTGATGAAGATAAAGGTAAGTCTATATATGAAAGCCTAGTAGAGAAAGTAGACAGTAGAAGAGATGAAAGTTTAAGTGAAAAGAAATAAAAAGCGATCGCAGTAAAATATAAATTTTAAATTATATTTTATTAGCTATTGAGTGATTTATGCTTAATTAGCTATTAAATAATTAATTGATTTACATATAGATAGCTATGTTGTTTAAAATTAGCTTTGGCAACTATGATTATTCTTTTGCCTCATCTTTATAGTCAATTATTTCTTGTTCCCCAAAAATCAACACTTTGACTATAGAAGTTAAAAACCAATAAATGCTAGCAATTAAATCCACCAAAATTAAAGGGGCAAATCCTGCATAGGGAGCAAAAATAAACATCAATATTAATCCTAATAAAGTTGCCTTGTACCAAATATTATTCATCTACTATTTGCCTAATTCTATAAAATGAGAATATCAAATATTTTTTCGTTGCACACCTATCTCTAGAAGTAAATTATGTGTAGAACGCTAATAGTTAGCTTTTAAACTTTAACCAGTCGACTATGACATTTCTTTCCCTCGACAGATAAAGTTTGTAGCTCTATCTTTCTAATATTTATAAAGAAATTATTAAATAGAATATACAATCATGCCGACATACGACATAGTAATTATCGGTGCTGGGCATAATGGCTTAGTTTGTGCTGCTTACCTACTCAAAGCAGGATACACCGTGGCATTACTAGAAAAGCGCGGTATACCTGGAGGTGGAGCAACTACCGAAGAAGCAATGCCAGAAGAAGCACCGGGGTTTAAATTTAATCTTTGTGCAATTGACCATGAATTTATTCATTTAGGGCCTGTTGTCGAAGAATTAGAATTAAACAAATATGGTTTGGAGTACTTATATTGTGACCCAGTTACTTTTTGTCCTCATCCAGACGGTAAATATTTTTTGGCACACAAATCGATAGAAAAAACCTGTACTGAAATTGCCAAATTCAATCAAAGAGATGCCGATAAATATCGCGAGTTTATTGATTTTTGGCAGCGTCTTACTAAAGGCATTACGCCTATATTTAATGCTCCACCAAAGTCTATTCTAGATATTGCAGGAAACTACGGTATTAAAAATATCCAAGACTTGCTTTCTACCGTAGGCGGGGTAGACAAGACCCTCGATCTGATTCGTACTATGCTGACATCTCCTCAAGATAGTCTTCAGTATTGGTTTGATTCGGAGTTTCTCAAAGCACCCTTAGCTAGACTTGTGGCGGAAATTGGCGCACCTCCTTCCCAAAAGACTATCGGCATTGGTTCGATGATGATGTCCATGCGTCACAATCCCGGTATGGCAAGACCTCGTGGTGGTACAGGGGCATTGACGGAAGCCTTGGTCAGACTGGTTAAAGAGAAAGGTGGAGTCATATTATGCGATCGCTCTGTAGAAACTGTTCTGATTGGCAACAATGGCAAAGCAGAAGGAGTTAAGACCAGTAATGGTGAAGAATATCGCGCGAAAACCGCGGTAATCTCTAATATTGATGCTCGCCGTTTGTTTTTGAACATGATTCCTATAGAAGCGAGTCAGGCAGCCGACCCTAATCTACGGGAAAGACTAGATCGACGCATTGTTAATAACAACGAAACCATTCTCAAAATAGATTGCGCCCTATCAGAAGCACTTTGTTTTGAACGGTACGATCATCGGGAAGAATTTAATATTGGTTCGATCCTGATAGCTGATTCGGTACACCATGTAGAAGAGGCACATGCTCTACCTTCGATGGGCAAGATACCCGATGAAAATCCTTCGATGTATCTT
The DNA here is from genome assembly GCA_937884735.1 of uncultured Pleurocapsa sp. Lineage (GTDB taxonomy): Bacteria > Cyanobacteriota > Cyanobacteriia > Cyanobacteriales > Xenococcaceae > Waterburya. The sequence continues at coordinate 17,875 of CAKZYI010000578.1, read as the reverse complement.
GATATTCCTACTGTACTCGATTCTTCCCTTGCCCCAGAAGGCAAACATACATTGTGGATTGAGTTCTTTGCCCCCTATCAAATTCACGGAAAAGAAGGAACGGGATTAAACGGTACAGGCTGGACTGACGAGCTGAAAAACCAAGTGGCAGAAAGTGTAATAAACAAGCTGTCTGATTATGCACATAATGTTAAAGATTCTTTTATCTCCCGTCGAGTAGTAAGTCCTGCCGAATTAGGGGAGCGTTTAGGGGCATATAAAGGCAATTACTATCACATTGATATGACTTTGGATCAGATGCTATTTTTTCGTCCACTACCCGAAATAGCTAACTACACTACACCCATTGACGGGCTGTATCTGACTGGTGCAGGAACACATCCAGGGGGATCGATTTCAGGAATGCCTGGACGCAATTGCGCCCGCGTATTTTTGCAGCAGCAACAGCCAATTAAAACGGCAATTGAAGACGCGAAGGACACCATAGAATCTACGGTTAAATCAATTTTCAAGCAAGATTAATTATTGTTCGGCTTAACTGTCAATCATTAGAAATTTATAGCGAGTAAAGTTTTATGAACAATAAAATATCAATTTTTGATGCGGAATCAATATTACAAACACAAGAAAAACCCGATCGCATCCTGGCAGAAATCACCCAGGCGATCGCAATTATCTTCCAGGTAGACCGTTGCTTTCTTTATGTCCGCGATCCCCAAACCCGTTATGGACAGGCTGCTTTTTGCTACTGTCGTAATCCACAAGTGGAAGATGTTAGTAGTAACCAGTGGAAAGAAGAACAGCCAGAAAACTTAGAGAAGAAAGATCCTATGTTTGCTGCTGCACTAAGCTGTAAACCTTCTATATATGTCCCAGACGTAGAAACAGCAGATCCAAAAGTGGTTAACCGCAATTTTGAAGCCCAAGAATTTGGGCATCGGGCGTTAATTCACGGACATTTATGCGAGGGGGAACAACTATGGGGTATCTGGCAACCCTGTGTATTCGATCGCCCTCGCCATTGGACAGAGAAAGATAAGAAAATCATGGAAACAATAGTTACTCGCACTACTCCCCTAGTAAAACAATACGTTTTAGCCAACATTCAATCAATTAAACAAAAAGATAAAAAATCATGATCGTAAATATGAAATCAGACGGCTGGGAAATTATCTATCACCGCGCCCATGCCTTACTTGCAGCCCAAATCGCAGCCCACTGGAATCAAACAAAGTCGCCACAGCGCATCACCGATACTATTGCGGCGATCTCCCACCACGACGATTTAGAAAAAGAATGGGAAAAAAACCAACTCACCGAAGCGGGTGCGCCCAAAGACTTTACCCAAGAAGAAGAAACAACAGCCGAAAAATTGACCAAACATATAGAAGAAGCTTTATATCGTGGTCGTTGGGTCGCACTTTTGACTTCAATGCACACTTGTTTTTTGCATCAGGGTAGTGACTCTAATGATATTGTTCGGTTTATTAAAGAACAAGAAAAGCTACAAAAACAGTGGTGTAAAGAATTAGGTATAAGCCAAGAAGAAGCACAGTCTTCTTACGATTTTATGAAATGGTGCGATCGCCTGTCACTTATTTTATGTCAGAACAAAATACCTAGCAATCAGAGAAAATTGGAAATTAATGATTCTCCCAATGGAGAGAAGCATTATATTTTAGAGTCTCATAATTCTATAACCGTTATTCCCTGGTGTTTTGACAAAGACAAAATCAAAATTTATGTTGAGACATCTTTCCTATCCCAAATCGAATTTAAAGACAACGATGAAATTATTAAAGCCTTGCAAGATGCACCACGTCAATACAAAGAGTGGATTTTACAAAAGCAGTAATTTGGCATTGGTATAGCCGAACTTACGTTAAGTAATAAGTGTTTGAATCTAAGTTGGTATTGGTATGAGTGAAAGTCATATCAAGTTAGGTTCAAACCAAGACAGGCGTTGGTGAATCGAGGTGTAAAAATTGGAAGTTATAGTGCTGCATGGTTAATGGCGTGCGCGTGGAGCGCACCGACAACGCTTCGCGTTGGCGAATCCGCTTCGCGGATTGTTCGCGCTAATAGCTATCCCAACAAATCAATCCTGTTAACCCGAACTGACCTTACTTACAGGTGAATATATCAGTTTGTTCTCACGAATATGCTTCCTACGATATCAAGTCAATCCAACTATTAGTCGATTCTAACTCCATGACCATTACGATAAGTTAAAGCAGCTTTAATCAAAAAAATAATGAATACCTATATTCTTAATCTTTTAGCTATGGGACTGCTGTTGTTGGCTGTTACATTAGGTTCGGGTTGGATTAAGCGTTTGCCCCTCTCCTATGCTCTAATTTATCTTATAGTTGGCATTTTGCTGAGTTCTTACGGCTTTAATTTAATTAAAATTAGACCAGATACTCAGTTTTTAGAAAAATTAACTGAATTTGTCGTCATTGTATCTGTTTTTGGCTGTGGACTCAAAATTAACCGTCCTCTCAAGCGTTGGGCATGGCAATCGACAAGTAGATTAATTGGCTTATTAATGCCCATCTCTATTTTTGCTTTAGCTGCGATCGCACACTATACTTTAGACATGGGTTGGGGTGCAGGGGTACTCTTAGGAGCAATACTTGCACCTACCGATCCTGTTCTAGCTTCAGAAGTACAGCTAGCTCATGTGAAAGATAAGGATGAATTACGCTTTGCCTTGACTTCAGAAGGCGGCTTGAACGATTCTTTGGCATTTCCCTTTGTTTACTTTGGTATTTATGGATTTAAAGATTCTAATTGGGATAACTGGTTTGCAAGCTGGGTAGGAATTGATTTACTTTGGGCGATCGCATCTGGTATTGTCATGGGTGTTATTGTGGCAAAAACTATAGTATGGATGGATCGCACTCTACAAAAACGTCGTCCTGCTGACGATCTGATGGAAGATTTTGTGGCACTGAGCATTATTTTGCTGACTTATTCTTTAACTGAGCTAGTTAATGGTTATGGATTTTTGGCAGTGTTTGTTGCTGGCTTAGTAGTGCAGCGCAGCTATTTTTGCCAACAGGATAAACGGATGGCACAGCTAGAATTTACCGAACAGATTGAAAAGCTTTTAGAAATAACGGCGATCGTTATTCTAGGTACTGTTTTACTATTCGAACCAATGCTCAAGTATGCAGGACAATCTTTGTTGATTGCAGGACTATTATTTTTGGTTATCCGTCCTTTTGGAGTGTGGCTATCAATGGTAGGAGGAGAATTACCCAAAACAACTCGTAGCCTTATGGGTTGGTTTGGTATCAAAGGTTTGGGTTCGATTTATTATTTGACTTATGCTTTGGGTAAAGGAGTTTCAGGAGATGTTGCCGAGCAAATTTCTTGGATAGTCTACACCGTAGTAGTTCTATCTATTATTGCTCATGGAATTAGTGCCGCACCTCTAATGGCTTGGTATGAAAATATTAAAAGCAACACAGAGGAATTAGAGGCTAAATCTGGTATTACCCACTAGTATTCTTGCGCGGAAGCTAATGGAGTAATTTAGGTTCATAGTTACTCATAGCAATTATTAAATTTGTTAGGTACATCTTAATTAGCCATTAGCTATTAACCATTAGCTATTAGCCAAAATCAGAGCATCAGACTGTACCTCGTGTATGTGAGAATTACAATATCTAATATTTCCTTCTTAAGACAGAACAAACTATGACGATGATTGATTACCCTGGAAAAAAACTTATTTTTTAAAATTATTATGAATCGTTCAGCTTACTTAATTTTCAATCCTGTTGCTGGACAAGGAGATTCCGAACAAGAGCTAGCTACTATTAAAAGTATTCTAGAGCCAGAATTCAACCTCAATATACAGTTTACAACTGAGGAGGTAAGCGGAGGAGAACTAGCGCGCAAGGCAGTAGAAAATAATGCCCCAATTGTTCTGGCTTCTGGTGGAGACGGCACAGTTTCGGCAGTAGCAGAGGCTCTAATCAATACGGATATTCCTTTAGGAGCGATAGCCAGAGGCACAGCTAATGCTTTTGCTAACGCTTTGGGAATACCAGACACCATAGAAGCAGCTTGTAAAGTAATTGTTGATGGTGTAACCAAAAAAGTAGATGCAGCCATGTGCAACAATCGACCCATGATTTTGCTAGCAGGAGTCGGTTTTGAAGCTGAAACTGTTGAAGATGCAGATCGCAAGGCGAAAGATCGTTTGGGAATGCTGGCTTATGTCTTGTCTGGCTTAAAACAGCTACGAGAATTTGATAAGTTTGACACCGAAATTGAATCTGAAGAAAAGGTGATTACAGTAGAAGCCAGTGCCATCACTATTGCCAACGCTGCACCACCGTCATCATTTTTGGCACAGGGAACAGCAGGAGTGATTTATGATGATGGACTATTAGATATTACGATTATTGCTCACCAAACTACCGCAGGAGCGATCGCCACCTCTTTTAAGTTGCTGCAAAGTGCCAGCAATGAGGAAGCCGTAGAAAGGGATGGAGTAGGCTACTTACGTTCTAAATGGGTAAAAATAGCTACGAACCCACCTCAAAAAGTAGTACTAGATGGGGAAATTATTGGCACAACTCCCATCGAAGTAAAGTGTATTCCCCGTGGCTTAAAGGTTTTTGTTCCTGAAAAACTAGCAATTGAACCTAATGAAAATTTGGACAATTTATCAGGAGTAAAGGTTGAACATAAACCCAAATAAACCACGCTGTTGAAACCAATAGTTTTTAATTCAACTGTTCGGGGAAGTAATGATTAATGAGTAACAAAGGCACATAGTTGAGGACGCGATGTTTGGCTCGGCATCCGTGATAGAGAAGCTACGATTTTCTATGTAGACGATGATTAATAGCAAAGATAGGGGAAGCTATTAATCCTTTTCGGCAGATCTATTTAGTGCCGACATTAATGCCTGCTGTCCAGTTGTTTGATATACCTCTTTGAGATATTTTTGAACCACTTCCCCATCAGCTGTGGGTAGGGGCATTTTCCCCAAAATATCTAGCACTGTTTTTTGGTCCGAAGGAGGAACAATCGCAACTAAACTAGATTCTAAAGGTTCGTCATATTGCCAAAATCCTTTGGGGGTTTCAGCGGTTTCTTTAATGGAAGTCTTAACCGAATCTATAATAGTTTTGGCTTCTGCTTGAATAGCGGGATTCGCCACTGCTTTTTGACTGCGAATTTGCCTTAGACGTTCAATAATTTGGTTTTTTGTCCGCCCCCTTAGCTGAAAAATAATAAATGGATCTTCGCTAAAGAGATCGCCCAGACGATAATACACGGCTGCGATATGTTTACAGGGATTAGCTTTGTCGGGACAACTACAGCGCGATCGCACTTCGTTGAGGGTAAAAGGAAACAGGCTCAATCCACTTTGTGTAAATACTGCTTCAATGCTTTCTGGCATTTCCCCTGCTAGTAGTTGAGCCGAAAAGACTGCTTTTTCTGACATTTTGGCGATCGTAAAATTCCAGTCTTCTTTACTAAAAGAGTCCAAGGATATCGATACCCGATAGGGCTCTTTATCACTCCCCTGTACGGTTGCCTTGGCTTTAGAGTCAGCGAAATCTAGAGTTAAGACATTTCCTTCTCTAGCATAGCTACGTCCCCTCTCTAAGCGTTTTTTAAAGCGATAGGAGTTTAGTAAATCCAACCATCTCTCTACCCACCATTCTTGTTTTTCTACTTCAAAGTTAGTCATTGTTTTTATTTTTTGGCTGCTAGCCATGAGCCATGAGCCACTAGCCATTTGTACGATCATACTACTATCGAGATAGTATCTCTTAACTTTTGATCTCAATTTCTGACTTTATAAAATGTTTCGAGGCTATTGCGATCGCCAACAAAACGCCAGTGCCAAGGTTCGTAACTAACTCCCTGCTCGTTATTAGGGGGGAAAGATAATTCAAAGCTATACTTGAGGGCGTTTTTCTCTAGCCAAGCAAAAGCAGCCGTTTCCGCAAAAGTTGTTTCTACGTTGGTAGCTGGTGCGTCACCATCTCCTATGTCAATTGCATAGCCAGTATGATGTTCGCTGTACCCAGGAGGTGCGCTTACTTCGGCTCTTTTGGCTGCATCCTGAACTCTTTGTTCTTTAATACCAAAAAAAAGCTGTTCCTGGGCTTCGGCGGTACGAAAAGCTGAAATAGGCGTTAGTTTTACTCCGTCTGCTTTAGCATCAGCTTGCATTTGCTTGAATTTTTTGGCAGCCGCCGAGCGCATTCTCAATCTACCATCAGCAGTAATTGCCTCTAAGGATGATTGGGGAGCAACATCATAAGGTAAATGTCCCAATAAGTCCCCTTTACTTGGCTTTGCTTCAGGTGTTTTGGGAGAAGGTGTTGCGACTGAAGGCTGATTTGCTTGACTTTTCTGTTGGGGAGGTATGGCTTTGATTGGAGGCTGCTCGACTGGTTGGGAGGTATTTTTTGGCTTGGGAGACAACAAAAAAATTGAAAATAAACCTGCTACCCCCAGAAGAAGCACTATGCCAATAATGGGCAAAGTTAAAGCTGAAGCAGATTTTTTGGGTAATTCAATTTCTTCTCTTATTGCCTCTGGAATTTCAATCTCATCCATAATATATTCAACAACTATTGTTTTATTTGTTAGTTATTGGTTTTTGAGCAACATTATCTTGTTGAGCAGCTAGACATACAGCATGGGCTACCGTAGCAGCTACTCGGTTGTCAAAGACAGAAGGAATAATATGCTCTCGATCTAAATCGGCATCATCTACCAAAAGCGATATCGCTTTTGCGGCTTCGAGGTACATATTAGTAGTAATTGTCGAAGCTCGACAATCTAATGCACCACGGAAAACACCAGGAAAGGCTAACACATTATTGATCTGATTGGGATAATCACTCCTCCCTGTTGCCATTACCGCTACATCATCGTAAATTAACTCTGGTTGAATCTCCGGAATTGGATTTGCCATGGCAAATACAATAGGTTGCTTAGCCATGGTGTATACCATTACAGGTATGACACCTCCTGGCGCACTAACCCCCAAAAACACATCGGCATCTTTCATGGCATCGGCTAGTTTACCGCTGTCTTTTACGGCAAATTTTTGCTTTTTGGAGTTTAAATCATCTCTTTGAGTCGAAATAATTCCTTTGGAGTCGCAAATTATAATATTGCTTGCTCCTGCTTTCTTTAATATTAAAGCAATCGCAATCCCCGCAGCCCCCGCACCATTGAAGACAATTTTAATTTCAGTTATTTCTTTACCAGGCAATTTAAGCGCATTATACAACGCTGCCATAACTACAATTGCCGTGCCATGTTGATCGTCATGGAAAATAGGAATATCTAGCTCTTGTCTTAGCCTAGCCTCGATTTCAAAACAGCGGGGGGCAGTAATATCTTCTAGGTTTACCCCACCAAATACGGGGGCAATTTGCTTGACTGCTTTAATTATTTCTTCCGTATCTTGAGTGCTTAAAGCAATGGGAAAGGCATCAATTCCTGCAAACTCTTTGAATAGCAAAGCTTTTCCTTCCATTACGGGCAAAGAAGCTTCTGCACCAAGATTACCCAAGCCCAACACCGCGCTACCGTCAGTTACCACTGCCACGGTATTGCTTTTGATAGTTAAATTATAAACTTCTTCGGGATCTTCGGCGATCGCACGACAGATTCTACCCACCCCTGGAGTATAAGCCATAGCTAAATCTGATTGGGAATGTAAAGGAAGTTTGCTTTCAACACTAATTTTTCCACCTTGATGTATGGCAAAAGTGCGATCGTTGTAGCTGATTACTTTTACACGAGGCAAGTTTTTAATTGCTTCAATTATTTTATCTCCTTGTTCGGTACTAGAGGCATCAATAGTTAATTCGCGATGGGTATATTTAAGATTACGCTGTAGCAGCACAATATCCCCTAAGCTACCACCAACAGAAGCGATCGTACTCATGATTGAGGCTAATGCACCAGGGCGGTTGGGAATTTCCAATTCGATTTTGAGGCTAAAGCTAGCACTGGGGTTTAAATCTACCATTATTTATATGTATTGCGGAGTAGACTATTGTAAAACTTTTCGCCCTAAAAAACTGATACTCGATTAAAAGAAAAAAGAGATAAATTTAGAAAAAATTCTAGATTCATCTCTTTTTATTATTTAAATTAAAGCCAAATACAAACGTATTCAGCTAAATAAGTTTATTATTTAGAAGCGGCTGTTTTGATTGGGTTTGTAAACAATAAAGCTTACTGTCTGGCATTGTTTGATGTTGTCAAATCCAACAACACGAATATAACAATCAGAATATTCAGAACGACACTCACGTACTTCGTTTAATACATCTTGAGAGCTACGAGCATCAAATAAAGGTAGCTTCCATAGAGTCCAGTGGTGTAGTTGAGGAGTTGGGTCTTTTTCAAATTCAACCCCAGGAATATAGCCTTGATCGATCATGAAATCGATTTGCTTGGCAATTTGCTGATCGGTTAGAGGAGGTAGGTATGAAAGGGTTTCGTAGCGACGCTCTTTAGGTAAAGTTTTCATGGTTTATCTTTCCTTATATTAGTTTTAATCAGGGGATTCTTCAGTCTCTGAGGTAGTTTCCCAGCTATCTAAAGATGAGCTGGAAGTTTCGTCAGACTGCGATCGGGTAAGACGTTCCAAAAGATTACGGCGATGACTCAAGTTATCTTTTTTAAGCTCGCAAGTAACTAGCTCTGGTAGAAATTCTAAAGTTTGCTCTGCTATACTGTCGCGGACAGTCATGATTCGCAGAGATAACTCCTTGCCTCGGGGTTCGGACATTATTTCTTCAAGATAGGATTCTGCATCACGCAATTTTCCTCCCGAAGAATATTGTCTGAGCCAAATGGCTTCTGCCGGGTTGGTTTCTGCTAGCTGACCTATTACCAGCATTACCGCTTTATAAGTCAGATAATTTTGGACAACTTTTGCCGTGTCTTTTGCAATATCTTTTGGTTGCATTTAGTTCAGTTATAGTTATTCTGGAATCTCAAATTTAGTCCGATTTGTTCTTCATTTGTAATCCCAGATTTAACTACTTGCTGTTCACAAATAACTATTCTCGTTTTTTAGAGAGTATCTACAGCGTCAAACTCAAACTTGATTTCTTTCCATAGTTCACAAGCTGCTGCTAACTCAGGACTCCAACGACAAGCTTCGCGGATAACGTCGTTACCTTCACGAGCCAAGTTACGACCTTCGTTACGGGCTTGAACACAAGCTTCTAGAGCTACACGGTTGGCTGTTGCACCAGGAGCATTACCCCAAGGGTGACCCAAAGTACCACCACCAAACTGTAGACAAGAGTCATCACCAAAGATTTCTACTAGGGCAGGCATGTGCCATACGTGAATACCGCCAGAAGCTACGGGCATTACACCAGGAAGAGAAGCCCAATCTTGTGTGAAGAAGTTACCACGAGAGCGATCTTCTTCTACATAATCTTCACGCATTTGGTCGACGAAACCTAGAGTAATATCTCTTTCACCCTCTAGTTTACCTACAACTGTACCCGAGTGTAGGTGGTCACCACCAGATAGGCGTAAACATTTTGCTAATACGCGGAAATGAATACCATGATTTCTTTGACGGTCAATTACTGCGTGCATCGCACGGTGAATGTGCAATAACACACCGTTTCGACGACACCATCTTGCAAGAGTAGTGTTAGCAGTGAAACCACCAGTAATGAAATCGTGCATGACGATAGGAGTACCGATTTCTTTAGCAAATTCAGCACGTTCCATCATTTCTTCACAAGTTGCAGCCGTTACGTTTAGGTAATGACCTTTAACTTCGTTAGTTTCTGCTTGAGCTTTCTCAATTGCTTCTTGTACAAACAAAAAGCGATCGCGCCAACGCATGAAAGGCTGAGAGTTAATGTTTTCATCATCTTTGGTGAAATCTAGACCACCACGAAGACATTCATAAACTGCACGACCATAGTTTTTAGCAGATAAACCTAATTTGGGCTTAATTGTACAGCCTAATAAAGGACGACCATACTTGTTTAACAAATCTCTTTCCACAGTGATACCGTGAGGAGGTCCTTGGAAAGTTTTTAACAAAGCTACAGGAAAACGGATATCCTCTAGACGTAATGCACGTAGAGCTTTGAAACCAAATACGTTACCTACTAAAGAAGTAAGAATGTTAGTTACAGAACCCTCTTCAAATAGATCCATAGGGTACGCGACAAAACAGAAGTACTGATTGTCTTCACCAGGAACGGGTTCAACTTCATAACAACGACCTTTATAGCGATCTAGGTCAGTTAAACCATCAGTCCATACTGTTGTCCAAGTACCTGTGGATGACTCAGCAGCTACCGCAGCAGCACATTCTTCAGCAGGAACACCAGGCTGAGGAGTCATACGGAAACAAGCCAATAGGTCTGTATCCTTGGGAGTGTAGTCTGGTGTGTAATAAGTTAGGCGATAGTCTTGTACGCCAGCTTTAAATCCAGCACCTGTTTTAGTTGCCATGTTTGGTCATTCCTCCATAAATAAAACGCTTAATTTTTACTTTCTTTTAGAGTCATCTGAATCTTGCAGACTCCAATACCGTTAAAAAAAAATCAGTAGAAAGATATCTAGCGATGTCGGAGAGACTCCGCCGTGAAACGACAGGGCTTCTTCCGACCGCATTCCGCGGTTAAAAAATCGTTTGCTTTAAATAGCAATATTTAGCTACTTTTCTTCGCAATTTCTTATGTTATTACAATATCACGAATGTTTATCTTTTCTAAGGATTTTTAACCTAAATTTGATTGGATTATTTTTTATAATAGATTAGATAAACTAATCAATATCAATAATTCATATTATAATTATTAAGAATTATTAATATTTTCTTTATCTTCATGCAATTAGTAATTTTTTTTGTCTTTAAAATATTTTTTTTCTAAGCATATATGCTCATTTACACTATTGCTGCAAAATATACAGCTTGAGTCTATATGCTGTAAAACAAGATAAAATGCCTTGTTTTTTGAGAAAAAGCATTTTTAATTTACTCAAAAATATTAAAATATCGATACACACAAAAGCATATCGATATCTAAAAACATTTGTCAGCTAGTCTAGATATTTGGCTTATATTCTTAAAATCGAATCCAAATATCTAATTTATTTTTTACTTATTGTAATTAATTATCCCAATTTTTTAGTTTGAGAATTAAAATCTTTGTTGTGAGGAAATAAGGTAACTAAAAGTTGATTAATATATACTTGTCCAACTACAGGACTTTTCTCACTCTTCCTTTCAGGACTAACTTTCATTTCTTTCGTAGGGGTAGAAAATGAATTGGTTTCCTGACTAATATTTTCCGCTGCATTTTTCTTGGCTTGATTTGGACTATAGTAACCATCGCTTCCAACCTTACTTCTGCCAGATTTTTTTGGTGATTGAGGTGCTGAGGGAGTAGGTTGTTGTTTCTTGGTTGATTCTTCTCGATCTTCCTGTTTTCCCAGATCGAGTTGGCGAGAACTATCGCCTAAAACCGAGCCTGGTTCAACCACGGTCATAGCTTCTATACTTGTTTGAAAAATAGTAACTGCTGTTCCAATACAGGCATTATTACCAATTTTGCACGCACCAATAATCAAAACTCCCGAACCTAAAATAGCTCCACTCTCTATATCAACCGAACCATGACTAGCATTAATAATTACTCCCATGCCAATACAAACATCTGCACCGATAACAATACGATTATTGGAGCTAGCTTGCAAAATAACCCCTGGTGCCAAGGATGCAGTGGGATGAATTTCGACATCGCCACTCATGCGGATATCTTTGTTTAATACAGGTTGCGGGGGCGGTAGGTAAATCATGAGGATATTTATTGAGATGATGGGCTTAGGAACAGTTACTACAACCGCTATAGTTCTAGCTTTGCCTAGGCATACTTGTTAACAACTGTTCCTTTGTCCTCTAAGGGATGAGCGCAACCTCTATAGTATTGACTTGGCTTATGGTCGCTGAATGATTGTTTCAGCTACTCTTCTTTTGCTTTTGGGGTCAATTCCTAATAAGCGAACGTATTCACCGCTGTGTTCGGCAAGACAAACTTCTAAAGAAGCAACTACGTCTAATTCATGACGACTGTCGATGGGCGCACAGCTTCTCCAAGATTTAGTTCTAAAGCGACGCTTATCTGCATGTTCTGTACCAATTTTATAGCCAGCAGCTAGTAAAGAGCGTATTTCTTTGATGGCTTCATCACTAAGCATCTTTTGGCTAAAGTCATTGTAGTGAGCAGGACGACCAACGTTTTTGCTACCGCTAGTATAGTCGGCTACAAAATAGCTACTATCTTTGCCATTTCTGCCATTTGTGCCAATTCCATTGGAGTTTCCATGAGAATCATTGCCAGGTCGATGAATATATGTTTCAGCTACTCGGCGTTTTGCTTGAGTATCAATACCTAGCATTCGCACATATTCACCGCTGTGTTCTGCTAAACAGTCTTCTAATGCAGCAACCACTTCAGATTCGCGACTGCTATCAATAGGAGAACAGCTTTTCCAAGATTGGCTTCTGAAGCGACGCTTATCTGCATGTTCTGTACCAATTTTAAACCCAGCAGCTAATAAAGAACGAATTTCTTGAATGACCTTCGCTCCCAATGAACCGCCGCCACCATTACCATTGCTGCTATAGCTAGATCTGCCGTTACCATTGCTGCTGCTGCTAGATTTCCAATTTCTCGTAGCTTGAACAGGATTTTCTCCAGGACGCTGGACAATTATTTCTGCCATCCTTCTTTTGGCATGGTTGTCAACTCCAACAATGCGGACATATTCGTTAGGATATTGGGCGATCGCCTGCTCAACAGCATTAAAAACTTTGCTGCTACTGCCAGCTACCTGTCCTACAGTGAGCCAAGATTTGGTTTTGAAACGACGTTTGCTAGCACGCTCGATACCAATACCACAGCCTTGAGAAACTAAACTGCTAATTTGGTTTGCCACATCACCGTCTAAGCTGCCATGACCATTGCTACTGGAGCTAGAACGGTTTCTGCCACCATAACCTCGATTATGGTTAGCCACATTTCTGACTGAGCCTTCCCCTGGAGTATCTTCTGGACGTTGAACGACCATCTCTACTACTCTTCTTTTGGCTCTGGGATCTACCCCTATTAGCTGGACGTATTCTCCTTGATATTGACGCAGCACAGATTCTAGCTCTGCTGTCACTTGACTTTCATTACGGCTTTCAATTTTCTCGCCAGTGAGCCAAGATTTTGTTTTGAAACGGCGACGATTAGCATGTTCGGTGCTGATGATACAGCCTTGCGCCAATAACGATCGCACCTGGGTTCTTATATCTGAACTTAAACTCATATTCCCTACTGAATTTATATAATCATTCTCATTATCAATATCTGAAGTCAGACTCTTATCTACCCGATCCTTACGGGTATTGTTGGCTTGAGGGTTAACACAAGCATCATCATCAGCACAACGGTAGCCAGCTAAAAGAGCCTCATTGATTTCGACAACATGGTTGGCAAAAGAGCGATCGCTGTCTATCACATCTGGCAAACGTTCTGCCTGTTGTTGATTGACAATCACTGCTCCTGAAGGAACATATTTCCCTGGAGGAATTTCCACGTCTTGAATTAGGGCATGCATCATCACAATGCAACCATCTCCTACTTTGGCATTAAACACAGTAGAGCGAAAACCAATGAAACACTCGTCACCAATATATGCTGGACCATGTATCAGTGCCATGTGAGTAATGCAGGTATTCTTACCTATCCAGACAGAATACTCTTTTCTATCGTCACCAACTACTCTTCCCTTTTCTAGACCGTGGATCACAACTCCATCTTGGACGTTGCTGCTTTCCCCGATATAAAACGGTGTTCCCTCATCGGCTCTTATAGAGCTACCAGGAGCAATAAACACATTTGCTCCCACCCTCACATCTCCAATTAATCTGGAGAAGGAATGCACATAGGCACTGCTATCTACCTCTGGTCTTGCCAAATCATTTGACCACGGAGTAGGGGGAGCCGCGGTTGTGCGGACTACCATTATTTCAATTCCTCCTAAATTAACTCAACCATCTGCTCAACCCATTTAAATAGGCTATGTTTTCTAACATTTAAATAGCGTATGCTGTTACTCGAACTTGCTTTTATAACAAACGTTCGGCTTCTTTTTTGCTGTAGAGAGAATTACGCTCTACGTTGACCGTATCAATAATACCGACTACCGTAGCGTCTAAAGGCTTAGACTCCTGACCAGCCTCGATACGCGCTGCGCTACCTCGGCTAACTAAAACCCACTCGCTAACACCTGCACCAATGAGATCCCCAGCGACTTCATACTCAGGCAATAATTCTCCTTGCTCATCTATATACTGAACTAAAAGTAACTTTATTCCTCTCATGCTGGGGACTTTGTGAGTGCTAACTACAGTCCCACGAACTTGGGCTATTTGCATGACGCTGTTGTTTAAACTAAACCTATGGTCTTCTTAGAGGACGAGGATTTACACTTTCACGGAATTGTTCTACAGCTTCGGTGTAGCGAATAGGTAGAACGTATTCTAAGTTCTCGTGGGGACGAGCAATGATATGAGTAGAGAGTACCTGTCCGCCATTTACTCTAGCTACGTTTTCTGTACCAGCAGCTACAGAAGCTTGAACCTCTGATACATCACCACGAACGATTACTGTTACGCGACCTGTTCCAATTTTTTCGTATCCTACTAGAGTGACACGAGCTGCTTTTACCATGGCATCTGCTGCTTCTACTACCGCAGGAAAACCAAGGGTTTCAATCATTCCGACTGCAATTGACATATTTTACTCCTGAATTATCTGTAACTGACGAATTTGAACAAAACTAAAACAAAGTTTTTCTTCAAGAATTCTTAATAGGTGCGAAACTGCTCTACTTCTTCGGTATAACGAATAGGTAGAACATATTCTAAGTTTTCGTGGGGACGAGCAATGATATGAGTAGAGAGTACCTGTCCGCCATTTACTCTAGCTACGTTTTCTGTACCAGCAGCTACAGAAGCTTGAACCTCTGATACATCACCACGAACGATTACTGTTACGCGACCTGTTCCAATTTTTTCGTATCCTACTAGAGTGACACGAGCTGCTTTTACCATGGCATCTGCTGCTTCTACTACCGCAGGAAAACCAAGGGTTTCAATCATTCCGACTGCAATTGACATATTTTTACTCCTTTATAATTAGCGTTATTTTGGCTAACTATGTTTAATTAATTAACTGTTGTTTGATTTTGAGACTGAAATTGTAAGGTTATTTATTAAACACCTTTTCCAGACTAAAGATGGCTTGTCTTACTTGGCTTATCAAAACCAGTAGTAGCTACTTTCGCCAAGAGAAGAGATACATATCAATTCAATATTACTTATCTCTATATTGCTGTCTATTGAAGGCGATCGCCTCCGCTTATGTTTCAGACTCAAATTAAATTATGAGTTCTCTTATTTTCTACCAAAATTGCTATAAATGACCGATATAATCTGCCATATTAAAAAAATTTGGCTAAAAAAATCTGGCAGTTGCTAATTTACCACTCATTATCAAGCATAAATAACCTTGACTCCTTTGACAACATAAAACATGATTATATTTTTTAATTTGATTGTTAATAAGAATTAATACCTGTTTTTTAAACGTTTTTTATCCAGTTCTCTTTTTGAGCTAAATTCCCTGTTTAAATTACTTTTTATAATTTATTCACAATTTCTGGCACTCCTTCCAATTGAGTATAAATTGCTATTGGCTAAATCAAAGAAATCTTCACATCTCGAACGACTGTCTTTTGAGTTTAAAACTTTGTTTGATGGCGATCTGATAAAAAAAGGGATATGCACATAATGTCCCAAAAATAAATACTTTAAAAAAATATAAACAGATATTTTATTTGTTTGCTCAAGCTCAATTGACAGCAAGCAATGTCAAAATTAATCAGAAGTAGGTGGTATAAATAGCGACTTAATGTATTTAACTCCACTTACTAGTGAAGGGGTATAATCGAAATCTTCCTGGCTAATATACGAGCTAGATAATATTAAAAATGGGTTTTGCAACGCATTATGCATCATGTATTAGAATTTTTTTGAGGAGAATTTTAATAATATTTGGATGCACGATCGCTGATAAGATATGGTCTTAGGAAGATAATAAGCGAAAATTAGCTCAACCATGTGAAAATTAAGCTGTCCGAAATAGACAATAACTATAAATTTTGGTTTTGGAAGTTCCCAAACAGTTTTGATGACTGACTTGTTAGTAAATTATTCTTGGATAATACCCGTATATAGTTTGGTGGGCGCACTCATCACATTGCCTTGGTCGCTGGGTCTGATTCGTAAGACAGGGCCACGTCCCGCGGCATATATAAATATTTTAATGACTGTGGTGGCGTTTATTCATGGCTCGATTATTTTTAATCTAGTCTGGACAAGACCAGTGCAACAGTTTGTTTTTCATTGGCTACAGGTAGCAGATTTAGACCTTACTCTTTCAATTGAGTTGTCTCCAGTAAGTTTTGGAGCAATGGAGGTGGTAACTGGCATCAGTTTATTGGTGCAAATATATGCTCTGGGCTACATGGAAAAAGACTGGTCTTTAGCGCGCTTTTTCGCCTTAATGGGATTTTTTGAAGCTGCATTAGCAGGTTTAGCCTTGAGTGATTCTTTATTACTTAGCTATTGCCTCTTGGAAGCTTTAACATTATCCACCTATCTTTTAGTGGGTTTTTGGTACGCTCAACCTTTAGTGGTAACTGCTGCCAGAGATGCTTTTCTTACCAAGAGGGTTGGGGACATCGCTCTACTAATGGGTATTGTTGCTCTATCTACTTATGGAGAGGGACTAAATTTTTCGCAGCTAGAGCGTTGGGTAGAAGGGCAGCAGTTGAGTCCAACAGTAGCAGCTTTACTGGGTTTGGCTTTGATTGCAGGCCCCATTGGCAAATGCGCTCAGTTTCCCCTTAATTTGTGGCTAGACGAAGCGATGGAAGGACCCAACCCCGCAGGAATCATGCGAAACTCGATTGTAGTTTCTGCGGGAGCATATGTGCTGATTAAATTAGAGCCTGCTACCACTCTTTCGCCAATCTCGGCAGATGCGTTGATTATTATAGGTGCAATCACAGCAGTTGGAACATCTTTGATGGCGATCGCTCAAATAGATATCAAGCGAGCTTTGTCCCATTCCACCAGTGCATATATGGGATTGGTATTTATCGCTGTCGGCATGAGACAGGTAGATATCGCCTTTTTATTATTGTTTAGTCATGCGATTGCCAAGGCACTGCTTTTCATGAGTGCGGGGTCGGTTATTTTAACTACCAGCAATCAGAATGTTACTGAAATGGGAGGTTTATGGTCGAGAATGCCCGCTACTAGCACCTCTTTTTTGGTGGGTTCGGCAGGGCTATTATCCTTTACTCCCTTGGGTATATTTTGGACTTATCAGAGGTGGTTTAGTGGCTCTTGGAATGTTGACTGGTGGCTTTTGGCGATCGTTATGTTTGTCAATGTCTTTTCGGCAATTAATCTAACACGTCTATTTAGGGTTATTTTCCTGGGCAAACCTCAAGTCAAAACCCGTCGTGCCCCTGAAGCACCATGGCAGATGTCGGTGCCAATGGTGGCTCTAACAATAGTTACCTTGATTGCCACTTTAGCACCTCTCAAATGGTCTTTGTGGTTAAGCCCAAATGCACCTTTATCTAGTAACGTAGAGTTGGTTAATCAATATGCAACTCCTTTATTGATTGGTTCTGGTGTATTAGGCTTTGTAATTGGTTCCACAATTACTGTAGGCAAGTCTTGGGCAAGGTCTAGCAATATTAC
>CAKZYI010000577.1 GCA_937884735.1 uncultured Pleurocapsa sp. | reverse complement strand
TCTAATTGATTACACACCCTAATATCCCATAACTTTTAAACTACTTAAGAAGAAGTTGCTTTTTTATTAACATCACTAGAATTAACGAGCCACATTCCCGTAGCAATTTTTGGTTGGTATGCCTGGAGTGTCATACCCTGCTGCATCCCCATTACCAATAAAGACAAGGCATCAAGTAATTTAGGATCGTATCGTTTACCCGCTAAAGCCTCACAATCGTCTAAGGCTTGAGTAATAGGATTTTTATCAGATGAATACTGCTTGTATGCCTTCATTTTTTGCTGAAAATCTGCTAGCAAACAAATTATTCGAGACTCCAAGGGAATTGCATCATAAGCCAATCCTGCGGGAATGCCCGAACCATCCCAGGCTTCTCTTTGATGAGTCAGAATTTTTGATATAGCCTCTAGTTGGGGCATTACTCGCAATACTGAGGCTTTGGGCGAAGAACCGCTTTTATCCAGGCTTCTTGTTGTATCTGAGACTGTTTATTACGGTCTTTCGTTACTTCTGGTAAACCCACACGGTGAAGCAACCCAGATAAATAAAGACGTTTGGCTTGCCAAGCAGGAAGATCCAACAATTGGGACATCGCTTCTGCCATAGCTGCAACTTCCGAAGCTGCCATCGGATTACTAACATCTGTTGCATCCAATAGCTGTGCCATTCTCATAAAGGCTTGCATTTCGTTGGAAACAATATTTTCATTTAAGTCTTTGAAACCACTAAAGCTGCCAGCTTTTTCTGGATGGTGAAGATCTTTTTGGCTATTTTGCAGATACTTAACCACTTGGGCAACTACTGCATCCAAATCATCTCTTTGTCTGATCCCAGCTTCCTTATTCATCTGGGTTACTTTCTCCATCAAAAGCTGAGATAACTCTGGTTTATAGCCTTTGATATGCCCTATGGCTAGTTCAACGGTTTCACGAACTAAGGCTGGTTCAAATGTCCAGAATCCATAGAATTTGCGCTCTAAGTCTTCTTTTGGCTTATTACCACCATAGTCTTCATCTGATAGTTCCTGACACAGTACCATTGCCGTGTAGGTAGGAGAAATAATCATCAAGTGCCATTCTTCCGCTACAGGATCTTCTGGATCAAGCTCTACCAAATCGACATTGTGTTTCTTGCTGGTTGGATGACTGTCAAACCCAGCATCAGAAGTTGCCATAATGGCAATTTGCTGAGACTTAGCAGCCAAATCACTATAGCGATCTGCTTCTTCTAGATACCATTTACCACGCTGAAAAGCCGTAATCACGATAGGCGCGCTATCAGATTCCAGTATAAAATCTTCTAAAGCATGACATAACGCCACCAAGGTGTTTTTATAGTAGACTCCCAAATTCAAGGGCTGTTTGCCCTCACGATGAGCCTCATCTAATCTTCTTAATATCGAACCTTCCAGCATAGTAAAAATTGATTTTTTTAAAATAAAATGCGATCGCTTAGTTTGGTGTTAACCATCACCCTCGATACATTTGTTGGTTAAGATAAAATTTGTTTTTTAAACGGGAGCAGCCATTTTCTTTTTATCTGATTTTACAGGGGCAGTCAACGCTTCTTCTAGGGGAGCTTTACCTAACTTATTCTCTAGAATTTTCATCACCTGACGACCAAAATCATTGGGGTTTTCTTTCCAGGCTTGTAAGCATACTTCACCGAAGAAAGATCCTAAAGGTTCGGGATTCCAGAGCAGCTTTTTAGCTGTCCAAGGCATGAGACTCATAGGATTATACCCAGGTTTGAGAATTTCTTTCTCAAAGGCATAGTCTTCTAAATGAGTATGGGGTTGTAAACCAATAAAAAAGATAGCTGGTTCTACTTTATCTACGCCAAAAATTGCTTCTAACTCTCGATGATATGCGATGGTTTGCCGAATAGTCTTTTCGGTTTCATCAATTACGTTGAAGGAATAGTTAACCGAGACTACATCATTAAATCCAGCAGCTTTGAGATCGCGACAGTTTTGCAACACAGTCTTCAGATTGTAACCCATTCGCATCTTACGAACTAGTTCTTGCGAGCCACTGGTAATGCCAATTTCAAAATAGTTCATTCCTGTTTGCACCATCAGATCTGCCAACTCAGCGGTAACATTATCGGCTCTAATGTATGCTGCCCAATGAATATCTTCCATGCCCGAATCAACTATTTTTTGCAGTAGTTCAATGGCATCAGGAATATACTTTTTGGCAGGAATAAACTGAGCATCTGTAAACCAGAAGTTACGAATTCCTCTATCGTAAAGCTGACGCATTTCTTTGACAACTTCGTCCGCAGGATTGATTCGCACCTGCTTTCCTTCAACTACGGTATAGACGCAATAGCAACAGTTGTGAGGACAGCCTCGTTTAGTTTGTACTCCGATGTAAAAATCATTCTCTTGAAGATAATAGTTAAATTCAGGCCAAATGGTTTCTATGTAGTCGTAATTACAGGCTGTTTTTTCGATGGGAGTAGGCCATTCATGGATTAGTTTTTCCCTAATACTATTTTCCCCAACAACATAACAACGTTCGTCACGAAACTCTTGATTGTTCAAAAGTTTTTCTAATAATTGCTCGCCTTCACCCACGGATACAATTGTGTCTTTGGGTAAGTCTTGTTGTAACTGCTCGTAGAATACACTGACAGCACCACCACCGACGACAGCGCGAGCATTAGGACTATATTGTTTTGCTCTATTCAATCCTCTTTTAATTAAGCCCGTGTTGCGCCATAGTTCTCCATAGTAGGCAGTAGCCACCTTCAAACCACCCAAAGCACCTCGTAATTTAATCAAGGGATTCTTGGCATAGTAAAATTCAAAGGCATTTTGTAAAGGATTGCCTCCTCTACCTCCAACAGGAGCATAAATCTGGATATCTCTCCAAGAGAACACCAGTAAAGAAGGCTTGAATTCATCAATACATTTGTCTAGAGCACGATTAAAATCCAGCGGAGGAACAGTCCCTAGATCGAATATTTTTTGTTTAACTTCAGGGAAAAGCTTGTGAACGTGGTCTGATAAATAAACTACTCCAATCGGAAAAATTGGGTTACACGGGAGACGAACATAGAGAATTCGCTGAGTCATGGTTTTATAATGTTAAGTTTTGCAAGTTTTATTAGTTGGTGGACGGTGCAAAATCAATTGTTCGTCCTCAATAGCCATAATTTATTCATATAACTTAACTTTAGCGATAATATTTACCACAATCAACCAGATCTCAGAACGAGTTCACATTTATGGTGGTCTTTGAATAAAAAATTCTTATCTTTCTGTAAATAAATATACCTAAAAACAACCTTCGATTGTTTTACTCTAGATCCAATCCAATATTTGTAGGCAATTTGCAACATATATTAAGAAAATATTAAAAGCAAGTTTAAGAATTTAATCAACAAAAAATCAGATAAATATCTATCGGTAGCTAGTTTTACAGCTATTAGGGATCGAGCAATGCTAGCTTATATATAGCAATAAAAAACTCAATTTTAAATCTCTTCACTTTTATGTCACAGATTTTAGACCCCCTCCCAAATGACGAAAATAATCACATTCTTTGCTGTTATGTAAACGCGACTAGTCAGATCCAAGTGGCACGTATCACTAACATCGCCAATTGGTATTTTGAAAGAGTTGTATTTCCTGGACAAAGATTGGTATTTGAATCAGAACCTCAAGGAATTTTGGAAATACATTCGGGTATGATGGCAAGTGCTATTCTTTCAGACACAATACCATGTACTAAATTGGCATTACAGGCAATTAACACGAGAAATGCTGGACAAGAATCAAAGAATGAGAGTAGTGTCGATCTGAATCAAGATGACAGCTCCAATCAAGAAAATATTGCTCCTTCTTTTAACGTTGCAGTATAGCAGCAAGAAAACTATATCTCTGGCTGACTATGCGATCGCCTCATTTAATAATGTCCTATACCTAAGTCGAGCATACTCCATCGAATTTTTTGTACTCCACTGCTTTTTTAGCTTAAATACTAAAGAAAGGGATTGTTAGTCTTAGCAATTCCTTTTTTTATCGATCAACATTTTCCTATACTAAGTAAGGACTTTGAATTCCATACTAAGAATTCAATTAATTATTTGAGTAAAGAATTTGAATTTACCATCTTTTTTGTGGCTGTGGAAAATTGCAGCTTGGGCAATGGGAGGCGCGATCGCATTTTACCTTTTGCTACTTTTTTCAGGAGCTTGGATGTTTTATGCCCGCACTACCAGAATTGGTCGTCCTCCTTGGCTAGCAAATGCTCACTATGTTGGTGGAATTACTATTGTATTTTTGGTAATGCTGCTATTGGCGATTGGTTTGGTAGGAACAGTTGGCTATTATGGCAGCCTGGGGCATTCTCCTCATCTTTGGGCTGGTTTGTTTGTAGTAGGTCTAGTTTCTCTTTCTGCCTGGAGTGCCAATCAAATTAATGCTCGAAATAGCTGGGCGCGATCCCTTCACATCACCATCAATGCCATTTTGTTTGTAGGTTTGGCTTATGTTTCTTGGACGGGATGGGAAGTAGTTCAAAAATATTTATCAGAATGAATAGAGATAAAGTCAAGGATTAAACTAATAGCAAGTGGGCAATTAGAACTCCACTTGCTTAATATAAAAGCTGAGTAATTGTTGATTGTTTATTCAAGCTAAACTATGATGTAAGTAAATAGTTTTGATTATTAGGAATAGATAACGTGGACAACGATTTTGGTAACTCGATCCGTCAAGCACGAAAAGAACTTAAATTTTCTCAAAGAGAATTAGCTAAATTATTGAAGATAGATTTTACTTATTTATCCAAGCTAGAAAACAATCGCGCCGATTATGCACCCAAAGAAGAAGTAATTCGTGGGTTAGCAAAGCATTTAAAATTGAATGAGGAAGAATTGATTTTCTTAGCAGGAAGAATTCCGCAGCAGGAAGAAGATTTGCTCAAACAGCACTATAAAGACATGCCAGCTTTGTTTCGTCGGATGAGAGAAAATCCTGAATTTGCTCAAAGAGTATTTCGTGAAGCTTCCACTAAAGATAAATAAACAGTTAGGAGAAACATAGGGAGTGAGCGTTTTTCGTCCTTTTCAATTTATCTCTAAGCTCGACATAGAAGCTCGCGCTTTAGATATATGGTTAAAAATGGCAGAATCCGATAGTCAACCTGAGCTACCAGTCGATGCCAGCATTATTGCTGAATTTTTGGATTTAGATATTGTTTGGGATAATATTCCCGAAGATGAAGAAGGAGCGATCGCAGCGCGTATTTTACCCCTAGAAAAGCTGATTGAAATTAACGAAAATATTCCGCAACTTCGAGGTGGTTTTGGGGAATCTACTATTGCCCACGAAATTGGACACTGGGTACTACATATCGATACCAAAAAGGTAGAAAGCTATATCAGACTTAAGAGTAGAGGTGTTGATGTTCGAGTAAAGCCTTTTCTTTGTCGTAGTAGTAACTTAGCCAGAATAGAATGGCAGGCACAGTACTTTGCAGGATGTTTGCTGATGCCACAACACATATTAACTGAGTTACAGCAGAATAAAGATTTAACTAAATGGCAACATTTATATAAGATGGCAGAAGAATTGGGGGTGACTATTTCCAACCTTACGACTCGGCTACAGGATTTAGGTTGGATCTCTCTTGATGCTCAAACTCGGAAAATTTATCTGAGAAATCAATGAACAAAGAGGAAATAATCAGACAGTTAGGTTTGGTCGAACATGTTGAAGGGGGGTATTTTGCAGAAACTTATCGCTCGAACATTAATGTTGATACAAAAAGAACAGGAAAAGATCGCAGCATACTCACATCAATTTACTATATGCTAACGAGCGATCGCTCTATTGACCATTTTCATCGCAATCAATCAGACATCCTGCACTATTTTCAAGGAGGATCTGCAATTACTTATTTCGTTTTAAGTCCATCGGGAGAGTTAAGTAAGACCAAGTTGGGATTAAACTTCAATCAGGGAGAAACAGGACAGTTGTTAGTACCTGGAGGATATTGGAAAGCAGCAGTTTTAGAACAAGGCGAATTTGGGCTTTTGGGTGAATCAGTTGCACCAGGTTTCGACTATCGCGATATGGATTTAGCTACAGCAGATTATTTCCAAACCGCATTCCCCGATTTGTTCCCAGAATTATCACCCTATATCAAATAAGTTATTTGCTTTTGATTACTTAACGTGAATTCGGGATAAGCTGAAGGCTTTACTACACAAACAACTCAAAAACTACTTTTTCTAAGCTAGTTTGTAGATTTAGAAGATTGAAGAATCTCTTAAAAGCAATCGCGTGGAGCGATTCGCCTTCGCGAAGCGAAGTCGGCAGCCGAACTCTGGAGAGTTCTGGGACGACGACCGTCGTCAGCTTGTCGAAGTCGCTATGCGACTTGGCTGCGCTAATGGCGCGACAGCTTTGCTGCGCCCAGAGCTTCGCTCTGCAACGAACTCTGTTCGTTGCTAATAGCTACCATAACAAACTAATCTTGTTGACCCGAACTCACGTTAAATAAAGCCACAAGCCACTATAAAAGCTGAGAATACGTCGCAATAATATAGAGACAAACAAAAAGAAAAGATATCGCTGTACAATAATATAAAAAATTATGCTCGC
>CAKZYI010000576.1 GCA_937884735.1 uncultured Pleurocapsa sp. | reverse complement strand
ATGAGACTTCTCTAGCAGAATATACCACTCGTAGCGGGGCGATCGCTTTATTGAAGCAACATCGCCCTTATCTTGAGACTTTGCCTAGTATTCGTCGTCCAGAGCAAAGTCTAATTACTATTCCTCTTCCTGTAGTTCGCATACACCGTCCAGACTTAGGCATTAATAATCCTCTCCAGGTAAATACACCCCGCATTGCTACCGCTATTCCCTGCGATTTGGGTATCTTGATGTGCGACCCAGAATGGCAAATTAAAATGGGTGCAGAGATTATTGTTTTTATTCATCGTCCAGAAGAGGATTTTTCCGATCTGATTAATCGCTGGCGTAAGACTCAAGTTTACCTAGAACGAGATTATGAATGGCTGATGCCGACTAACGAACAGCATATGTTTAGCGAAGCAGCCGAAGAAATTAATCCTCTATTTGTCGTTTTTGAAGGAACAAGCGATCGCATTAAACAAGGCTTATCTGGTGCTGGTTTTCCTTTCGTGGTTCAATCTTCGCACTTTGCTGTAGAGCCAGAAATTCAAGAGACAATTCCTGAATTAGATTAAAGAATATCTCAAAAAAAGACAGCGAGATGATTAACTATAAAGTCTCGCTGTCTTTTTTTATCAAATATTAATTCAACTTCAATAAGGAAGTTATACCCAAAAATGATGTCTAACTTCCTTTATCCTTTGTCCTTCTTCCTTATTTAGTGCGGATAATCGCCTTTTCGTGCATTGCTGTCTTCGCGGGGTTGGATTACTCCATAACCACCATGATTGCGACTATAAATCACATTAATCTCTCCAGTGTCGCTATTATGGAACATATAGAAGTCGTGGTCGACTAGCTGAAGCTGGTTTAAAGCTTCTTCTGTAGTCATTGGTGGCATTGCATAGTACTTGCTTCTGACTACTTTTGCTGGAAGTTCTGGGATGCGATCGCTATTTATTTCTTTTGTTTCGAGTACGGTGTCATCTTCAATAATGTCATCTTGTCTCACATGAGCATGAGCATTTTTAGCTAGATGCTTTTCTTTATACTTGCGTAGTTGGCGAGCAATCTTATCAGCTACCATATCGATACTTGCATAAAGATTTTCGCTACCTTCTTGAGCGCGAATGACTGTACCATTAGCAAATACTGTAACTTCAGCTTTATGTTTTCTTTCAATCCGAGAATTGCGAGCTACAGACAAATGTACATCTACCTTACTAGTTATATTTTGAAAGTGTTTGACCGCTTTTTCTAATTTCTGTTCGACGTAATCGTGAATCGATTCTGTTACTGCAATGTTGTTTCCTTGGATCAAAAGCTTCATTTTTGCTACTCCATATATACAGTGTAAAGCTAATAATATAGTAGAAAAATCGCTCTTATTAGACTGTAATAAGAGATACAAGTTTTTTAGTTTTGAAAAACTAATTTTTGATCGGCAAATTAGTAAAAAAACTACTTTTTTCGATTAAAATTAGCACTTTAACCCAAATTCATTTAATCCTTATTAATTGATATATATCTACTACGAAATAATATATTTCAATCAATATAAAAATGAGTTGAGTTAGAGCTAATAAATAATGACCCAATTTATATTAAACTGGCTTGGGTCTATATTTGACTTGTGTTGATTTAAAATCTACTGATTCAGACATTTCCTCAGATTTATTTTAGGACAATTTGCAATTTGCTTTGATTACTTGCAATTCCTTGATTTAATGCTGTATTTTTAATAGCTTTATAATTAATAGACTAACACTTTGTATCTTAAAAAACATTAAAAATTCCAATTGTTTTTATGTTCTGTTACATTGATTAATATTTGTTTAAAGTACTATCAATATAATGCAAAAGAAAAGGTATTGTATATTAAATAATCATCAATTAGTTAAATATAGCAAAGCTTTGTCATATCAACGATCGCTAGTAGAAGAAAGAATAAATAATCCTGATACAAATGATATTCTAATTTTATTAGAACATCCTCCAGTTTATACTTTAGGAACGGGTTCTACTCTAGACTTTTTGAAATTCGATCCCGAGACAAGTGAGTTTGAAATTCACCGCATCGAAAGAGGAGGAGAAGTTACCTACCATTGTCCT
This sequence comes from uncultured Pleurocapsa sp., assembly GCA_937884735.1. GTDB lineage: Bacteria > Cyanobacteriota > Cyanobacteriia > Cyanobacteriales > Xenococcaceae > Waterburya. The sequence continues at coordinate 88 of CAKZYI010000576.1, read as the reverse complement.
AATCAATTGGTTGGTTATCCTATTCTCAATCTTCGTTACTACCAACAGGATTTACATTGGTATCTCAGACAGCTAGAAGAAGTCATCA
>CAKZYI010000575.1 GCA_937884735.1 uncultured Pleurocapsa sp. | reverse complement strand
AGAGCAATACGCATATATGAGTTTAAATTATAAATTCAGTATGTATTTGTATAAATAGCTATCAGCTATTAGCTATTAGCTTAAAATTTTGAATACAAGTAAGATTTTACTGCTATTTTGCTTAAAATTAGTTCATAATCATTCCTTAAGTTGACTTTAAAATTGCTTTTAACTTTACTTATTACTCCATGTTTAATGCTGCGATTGTCAGACAAATCCAGCCAGTAATAAATGCCACACCACCTAAAGGCGTGATTGCACCCAAAACTTTGATTCCACTTAGACTCAAAGCATACAAACTACCAGAGAAAAGAACTATTCCTGCAATAAAAGAATATCCACTAATAATTAAAGGTGTTGAGCTTGAGCTATTAGATAGATAGTTTAGTAGTAATGAAACTAAAATTAGGGCAAGAGCGTGATACATCTGGTATTTTGTTCCAGTTTCCCAAATTTCTAAAGCTCGTTCGCTTAATCTGTCTTTGAGAGCGTGACTGGCAAAAGCTCCTAAAATTACTGAAATTCCACCCAAAGCTGCCGCAATCGCTAAAAATATTCGACTCACAATTTTGTTTCCATTGGTTATTCACAAATAATAATATTTTTTAGAAGATTGTTAAATAACAGTTATGAAGCTGGTCAATTTAGCTTTTTTGGCGTAATACGGTAACGAACCTTAAATAAAGATAGAGAACACATATGTTGCGGTACTTGTGGGCAAAGACAACAGCTATTTCAGTTTTAAGTTTTGGTTTATTGGTTTTGCCAAGCCCAAGTGCTATTGCTGAAACAGTTTTAGAAAAAATTGATCGTACAGGGAAACTTACCGCAGGTACTAGCAAAGATGCCCTGCCTTTTGCCTATCGTAACGAAAGTGGGGAATTAGTTGGCTATTCTATTGATATGCTAAGTTTGATTGTTGCTCAATTAGAAGCAGAATTAGATCGAGAAATTGATTTAGAATTAGTGGCACTACAGCCTAAAGAGCGTATTCCAGAATTGATTGATGGAAAAGTAGACATTGTGTGTGATGCTAGTAGCTTTACCTGGAAACGCGATCGCCAAGTAGATTTTTCTTTTAGCTATAGTTCTACTGGAACAAGACTGTTGACTAGACGTGGCAATGATTTTTGGGATGCTGAATCTTTGGCAGGGAAGCGTATTGGTGCATTGGCAAAAACAACTAATGAAAAAAGCATTAGACTTGCTCAACCCAAAGCAGAAATGGTCATTTTTAAAGATCGAGCAGCGGGGTATGAAGCACTTGAGCAGGACAAAATTGATGCTTTTTCCTCTGATGGTATTCTCCTAGAAAGCTGGCTAAACAATACTCCTAATCGAAGAGAATTTCAGATTGTCGGAGACTACTCCCGCGAGGGGATTGCCTGTATGATGCAGCAAAATAACTCTCAACTCCTTAACATTGTTAATTACAGTCTAGTTAAATTTATGCAGGGGTTTCTTAACGATAAGCCCGAATATGTGACTATTTTTGAGCGATGGTTTGGTTCTCAAGGGGTATTGCCCCTGACCAAAGATCTAGAAAACATTATGATCGATAATATGCAGCTATTGATTGACTTTAAAGATCAAATTGCCGAGGAATAAAAAATAAAACAATATGAAAATTCATTTAAAAGTTTGGCGACAGCCTGATTCTAAAAGTCAAGGAAAATTAGAAGAATATACGGTTACAAATGCTAATCCTAGTATGTCTTTTATTGAGTTGCTTGACGTTCTAAATGAGCAATTAATTACCAACAATCTTGAACCTGTTGCCTTTGATAGTGACTGTGGGGAAGGAATTTGTGGCTCTTGTGGCATGATGATCGATGGAGTCGCCCACGGAGAGCAAAAACAAACTGCGGCGTCTCAGATACATCTAAGAAGTATCCAAGACGGAGATACAATCACTGTCGAACCTTGGCGAGCTAAAGCTTTTCCCCTAGTTAAAGATTTGGTGGGTGATCGCGCTGCCTTAGATCGCATTGTAGCTGCGGGAGGTTATGTCTCGGTTAATACTGGGGCTGCACCCGATGCTAATTCTTTACCTGTGAATAAAGAAAATAGCGATCGCGCTTTTGATTATGCCGCCTGTATTGGTTGTGGTGCATGTGTTGCAGCCTGTCCAAACGCTTCTGCTTCTTTATTTACCGCAGCAAAGGTTTCTCACCTGGCTTTACTTCCCCAAGGAGATCCCGAACGCAAGCAGCGAGTGCTGGACATGACAGCGCAAATGGCAACAGAAGGTTTTGGCGACTGTTCTAACCACGGAGAATGCACTGCTGTTTGTCCTAAAGGTATTCCTTTAGATACTATTTCGATGATGCGCCGTGAATATATTAAGGCAATGTTCTAATTAAAATTATCTGGATGCTGCTTGATATCATATCCTTGTGATGAAGTGCCAATTATTGATCGCTGATTGTTATTAACAATTTCTAATACATCTTGACTATTTAAAGGATAGGCAAACAGATATCCTTGACCATATTCACAACCCAATCCACTGAGAATATCTTTTTGAGCTTCTGTTTCAATACCTTCGGCTATTACATCTAAACCCAAACTATGGGCTAAATTGATGATGGCTTTGATAATGTCGTAGTTGGTATTATTAATTTCGGGTGCAATAAAAGAGCGATCAATTTTAACAGTATCTACAGGCAAATAACGCAAATAACTCAAGGAAGAATAGCCAGTTCCAAAGTCATCTAAACATAGTTTGATATCCCGCTCTTTTAGCTTTTCTAAAACCTTGGTTACAGCAGTAGTATTTTCCATCAAAGTGCTTTCGGTAATCTCTAGTTTTAGATTCTTGCCTGGCAGTTCTAATGTTTCTAAAAGACAATCTATTTGGGGAATTAATTCTGGATGATATACCTGAATTCTAGATAGATTTATACTCATGGTTAAGGGAATTTCACCAGCAAAAGACTTTTGCCAATTTACCAATTGATAGCAAGCTTCTGAAAGCACCCATTGACCAAGAGCAATGATTTGACCAGTTTCTTCAGAAATAGGAATGAATTTGCCTGGGGGTATAGTACCCAATGAATTGTGCTGCCATCTTACTAAAGCTTCTAAACAGTTTATTTTTCCAGTTTTCAAAGATACTATCGGCTGGTATTTTAAAAATAATTCCTTTTCGTTTATCGCCTGTTGCAAATCATTTTCTAGCTGTAGCTTTTCTACTGCATTGCTCCGCATTTTTTCGTCAAATAATACCGAAGTTTTAACAAAATTGACTTTGGCATATTGCATCGCCGTATCTGCCGATTGTAAAAGTCTCTCTGGTTTTGATTCGTTATTTTTATTTAAAGCAATACCAATACTAACAGTAGAACAAACAGTACTGCTGCCAATTTTAAAAGGCTGAATTAGTTGGCGATAAATGTTTTCTGCTCGATTAAGAATATCTTGAGAGTCTTTAATATTGTGAATCAGCAAAGCAAATTCATTCTCGCTAATTCTGGCAACAATATTAGAGTTTTTTTCTTCTACGCATTTTTCCAAACGACGAGCCACGCCAATCAATAATTCTTCACTCGTTTGATAGCCTAAACTTTGTTTGATAGTGCGAAAACGATCGATGCTCAATAGTAAAACAGCAAACAAATTAAATTGATGCTTGTTGTTGCCTTTTAAATTCAAACTATCCCTAAAATTAGATTCTCGAGACAAAGCTATTTCCCTGCTCAAATGCTCCATAAATAGAGTGCGGTTGGGCAAATTAGTGAGCTTGTCATAAAAAGCCAAATATCTCAATCTTTGTTGAGCAGCACGATATTCCTCTCGTAGTACTGCTTCTCTTAACTCCCTCTCCACAGCTGGAATTAGACGCGCCAACTTTCCTTTGACCAAATAGTCGTGGGCTCCTGCCTTCATCGCCGCAACAGCCGTATCTTCTCCTATTTTGCCTGATACGATAACAAAGTGTAAATCTAGCTCCCACTCCTTGAGTAAATTCAAAGCAGCGATCGCACTAAATTGAGGCATAGAATAATCAGCCAGCACAATGTCCCAGATAGGAGACTTTTTTAATGCCGACTCCATATCTTTCCTTGTATCTACTCTTTGATGGATCACATCGTAACCGCCACGCTCTAATTCAATGGCTAGTAGTTCGGCATCGTCTTCTGAATCTTCGACAATTAAGACTCGCAGAAGTTTACTCATTTAAGACTCCAAAAACGGGTGGCAGCTGATTTACAGTCAACCAATACGTACTTATCTCTTTAACAAATTTTTGTAGTTGAGTAAAGTGAATTGGCTTACGGATATAACTATTGCAACCATTAATATAACTGTCAATGAGATCTTGTGGCTCATTTGAGGAGCTAATTATTACGACGGGCAATAATCTTGTTTTTGGATGGGCGCGTATACGACGCAAAACTTCAATGCCATTGATTCTGGGTAAGTTGAGATCCAGCATAATTAAGGCTGGCATAGAGGCTGACTTGTGCTGATTGTCGTTTTGATTAGAGTCATCTTCAATATTTTCTTGCCCTATTAAGTAATTTAAAGCTTCGATGCCGTCGGAAACAATAATTAAGTTATGGGGAATTTCTTCTTGAGCAAAAGCCAGCCTCATCAACTCGCGATCGTCAGGATTATCTTCTATTAATAATATATTTTTAGCTGGCATATAATGTTATTTATATCAATTTATGCCAATTATTGCGATTAAATTGGCTTATTAAGCGAGAATTTTGATAATGTTCTTTATTTTCTGATTTACTCTCTGCTATCAATTTGGCTGTAATCAAATTGAGCTTATTCTTTTAGCTTGTTTGCGCTTATTTTTCCGTATTCCATAATACAGGAGAATATATTAGTAAATCTTATAGAATTTAATTCATTTTTATAAAGATATTTGCCTCAAAAATAAGACTATCTTAAGTACTTAGTTAATAGCTAGGTTCAAATTAAATTTACTAAACAATTAAAATTATCTGATAGATAAAACAATCTTATCTATTGCACACAGGTTTAAATTGAGATTCATCAAGTCTAAAACAAATAATTTTGAATAGTATATAGAAAAATTTACCAAAATCTCCAATAATTACTAATTACTTCAATAAGACGCTTAAAATGAACGATTTTCCCAATTTAGATGAGTATGGATATAAAATCGAAGAACAATTGGGATGTAATCGTGAAGGAGGGCGTATTACATGGAAAGGGAAAAGTTTAATCAATCAAAAAACTGTCGTTATCAAGCAATTTCGCTTTGCTGTAGCTGATTCTAGTTGGTCAGGATATAAAGCCTACGAACAAGAAATAAAGATACTTCAGCAACTAAATCATTCTGGAATACCTAAATATTTGGATGGCATTGAAACAGAAAATGGCTTTTGTCTGATTCAACAATATATTGCAGCCACTAATCTTAATAATTATCGTGCATTAACAATAGCTGAAGTTAAAAAAGTTACCCTAAAACTTCTAGAAATTCTAGTTTATCTACAACAACAAAATCCTCCGATTCTGCACCGTGATATTAAGCCAGACAATATCTTACTAAGTGACGAACTAAGAGTATATTTAATTGATTTTGGATTTGCTAGCTTGGGTAGTAAAGATGTGATGGGTAGTAGTGTTTTTAAAGGAACCCCTGGATTTATTGCTCCCGAACAAATTGTCAAACCTACTCTTGCTTCAGACTTATATAGTTTGGGAATGACTATTGTCTGTTTATTATCAAATAAAAATATTACAGAAATTAGAGATCTGGCATCGACGGACAATCCTTACCAACTAAAATTAAAATCTCTTTTTCCTGAGTTGGATCGACACTTTCGCTCTTGGCTAGAGAAAATGACTAATGCCAAGACTAGTAAACGTTTCCCTAATGCGTCGATCGCTTTGGATACTTTTTTGTCGATCAATTCATTAGATTCGCCCAAAACTAGCATCCTACCCAAGAATGATTTGCAAATCGATAATTTAGCTAAGACAAAAACCATAGCAGCAACATCTGCTATCGTCAGTTTAAGCAGTATGTCTGTCTGGGGCATAACCTTTGTCAATCGCAATACAGAATTTACCGCTGTAAATATTGCGATCGCAATTTTAGCAGGAATAGTAATTGGTATTACCGAACTAAGTGCGATCGAAATTGCCAAAATAGATAATTCAGCACGAGTGCAAGGCACTGTTTTAGGATTAGGTGTTCCGATTTTTTTGGTAGGGGCAAGTTCTATTATTTGGGGAATAAGCGAAGCGGTAGATATTGCTGCAACAATAATCATCATCGAGATGCTAATTCTATCCTACTTTTGGTGGCAAATACCTTTTTTAAAACAGAAAAACCATAAACTAAGATTTGGCTTTTTGTTCGCTGCTATCTTTACTGGAATTACTCTTGGTTTACGATTGATCTAAATAAAAATAAATATAAAAATTTACAGGAAATGTGTATTGTTTGAACGTCCCCGTTATAATCCGAAAGGATGAGATTGCCGAACGATAGAACGATCGCACAGAAGGTATTGTGAAGGAGGCAGAATTGGACGAATTAAGAGCGGGATTAGCCTTAGCAAATGAAGAAGAATTAAGACACATAACACAAATATTATTTCGCCGTCGTTTTAATCCTTTAGATTATTGGCAAACCCCTGAACCATTTATGGTTCAAAGTCAAGACTTAGATATGTGGTTAGATGATTTGGAGCAAAGAGTTCGTTATTTGGCAGCTGATGGCATATCTGTATTGCGAGGGCGCAATCTAGATGTGTCCTACAGAGAAATACTAGTAAAAGTCTGTCATTATCTCAAGATTCCCTATTCTAAACGAATGCTCACCACTGATATTGAAGCAGAAATATTTTTACATCTGGTGACAAAAGCTTGGGATAAATTACCGCCTCAAGAACAATATTCTTTACAAACTCAAATTGGTACGGCTTTAGCTAGTTCAAACCCCCCTGAACCCTTACCAATTGGGTTTCAACACAACCCTTTGAAAATTATTTTAAAAGGAACTGGAATTGTGGCTGTAAGTAGTGTCTTAAAATCTTGGCTGCTCAAGCACATTGCCAAACAGTTCGCGATTCATTTCGCTACCTATCAAGCAGCCAAGACAGCTTTAATCAAAGGTGGAACAACAGCCGTAGCTGGTTTGAGCAATCAACTAGCACTCCAATCAGCCAAGAAAGGAATGGCAGCTAATGCGGCTCGTTATGGAGCTACTAGAGGAGTGTTTAGCCTTTTAGGACCAATTGTTTGGAGCTATTTTGTTGCTGACTTAGGCTGGAAAGCGATTGCAACTAACTACGCTAGAGTAATCCCCATCGTGTTTACTTTGGCGCAAATTCGCCTAATTCGTGGAGACTATCTAGCAATTAGTTAGGGCGTGTCATCAATTAGAAAAAAAGTGCTTTTTTCGCTCTTTTACAGACCTACTATGTCAAAAAATAACCTCCGTAGCCCTGCTATGCAGAACATTTTTTTCCTTGAATCTCTCTAAAATACCTTAAAAAGCATCTTTCCCCTTAATTGATAACACGCCTTAATTTCGACCGCGGATCGCACGTTAATAATCACCAGCATTTTGACTGGCTACTTTGGGTAAAGCGATAGTTTCATTTCCTGGGGGTAAATTGGCAGAGGAAGAAGAATTATGGTTATTTCCTATCTGCTGCATCAAACTAGCCATTTCAAGGGCATTTAAAGCATAGTTCCACCCCAAATTGCTTTTAATTCCAGCCCTTTCCAAAGCTTGCTGCATCGTATCCACCGTTAGTACGCCAAAAATGACTGGTACTCCTGTCTGGAAACTAGCGGCGGCAACTCCTTTGGCTGCTTCTGATGAAACATAGTCGAAATGTAGTGTTTGCCCGCGAATAACTGCACCCAGACAAATAATCGCGTCATAAGTGCCTGTAAGAGCTAATTGTCTTGCAACCATAGCAATTTCGTAGCTACCAGGAACCCATACATAATCAACCTGACCATTATTAGGTTCAATGTCGATTCCGTGACGCTTGAGACAATCTTGGCAACCAGAAATGAGTTTATCTGTAACTAAATCATTGAAACGACCAATTACGATCGCCATTCTAAAACTCGATACGTCTCCAGCAAAAGTACCTTCAAAAACAGCCATAAGTTGATGTGTCTATACTAATTATACTTTTTAGATTGAAAAGCGATCGCATTAACAAAATTAATCATTAATTTAGATTGCGAGCCAGGTGGTTGAGCCACCTCGACAAGCTTCGCCTAGCCGAAGCCGAACTCTTCAGAGTTCCGATAGCGGGCTGGCTTCGTTGCGGCACATGGGGCACAGGGCGAATGCTCAGATCGTCGCCTAGACGCCTGGCAATTGCAAAGCAATTGCGTGCCTTTGTGTGACCCGTTGAAGCGACTGGCGAAGGTGCGACCGCCTTGTTTTTTGTTAGCTCAGTTAGGGGCGTGTTTTAAATTACAAAAAAGTTTAAAACTGCTACTGCGACTACCAAAACAGTCCAAATGCCCGAACCAACATAGATTAAAGATTTGGATTGTTCCCAGTTTTGGGGCGATGCATATGCAACTGGAACTCCAATTACCATAACAAAAGAAAATAGGACTAGTGCTGCTAGTACCAACTGAAATAAAATAGTCATTGTTTAATTCTCCTAATTTATAAGATAGCTAATAGGTTGGAGTTTTCACTCCTTCCTCAATCGAACCCTTAAATAAAGTTTTAATTTGCCAGACACCCTCAACAGTTGCCTTTGGAGGAAATCCCCCTAAGCGTGTCGCTTCGCAAAACCGTTGCGGCACATGCTGCTCAAGCTTTTTTTTGACCTGTTTTCCTAAAGAATACACTTTGGAAGTTGGTTATGATCGGGGCTGGTTATTTTTTCTCCGATCTTTATACGCTACCAAAAAGTGACCCCATCTGAGAAGACATCTTTGAAGTAATAGTGGATAACTTTATCCAAACTTTTGTAAACTAGCATCAAACCAAAGTCTGCAAGAAGCTATGGTTTCACTGGGACATCCAGACAAAAACTACCCAAATTTATCAATAATAAATGTTAGATTGTAGAGCCAGCGGTATTTTGCTTCACCCTACTTCTTTGCCTAGCCGTTTTGGTATAGGAGATTTAGGAGATCGGGCTTACAAATTTGTTGATTTTTTAGCAAACAGCGATCAGCAAATATGGCAGATTTTACCTATTGGCCCAACAGGCTATGGTAACTCTCCCTATTTATCTTATTCTGCCTTGGCAGGAAATCCTTTACTAATTAGCCCAGAAGTTCTTCACGGACAAGAACTATTGACAACAGATGAGTTGAATTCTATCCCAGACTTTTCTTTGGACGAAGTAGATTTCGATCGCGTAATTGCTAGCAAAATTCCTTTGTTAAGGATAGCAAGCGATCGCTTCAAGGCTCAAACTTCAGAAGTAGTTGATGGTGAATTTAAACGTTTTTGCGATCGCCAAAATGACTGGTTGAGCGACTACGCTTTGTTTATGTCTCTCAAACAGGCTCACAATGGTAGTAGCTGGCATCAATGGGAGTCTGACATTGCCTACCGCGAGCCTGGAGCGATGGCAAAAGCGGCGGCAGAATTGGCTGACGAAATATTTTTCCACAAGTTTGTTCAATATCAGTTTTTCTGCCAGTGGAAAAACCTGAAGCATTATGCCAACCAAAAAGGAATCAAAATCTTTGGCGATATTCCCATCTATGTCGCCCACGACAGCGTTGATGTTTGGGCGCACAAAAACATCTTTTGTTTGGATGAAAAAACTGGAGAAGCCTCACTAATGGCAGGTGTTCCACCAGATTATTTTAGTGCCACAGGGCAGCTTTGGGGCAATCCTGTATATGACTGGAAAGAGTTGGAAAAAACAGATTTTAAATGGTGGATTAGAAGGGTAGAAGGCATCTTAGAATATGTCGATATCATTCGCATCGATCACTTTAGAGGATTCCAAGCATATTGGGCCGTACCTCAAGGAGAGACTACTGCAATGAAAGGAACATGGCTTGATGCCCCTGGAGACAAGTTTTTTCAACTATTAGAAAAACAATTAGGAAAGCTACCTATTGTTGCCGAAGACTTGGGAGTAATAACTCCTGAAGTAGAGGCTTTGCGAGATAAATTTGAATTTCCTGGAATGAAAATTTTGCAATTTGCCTTTGATGACGACCGCGCTAATGGTTTTCTACCTTTTAACTACACAAACCGTAACTGCTTAGTTTATACAGGCACTCATGATAATAATACATCTGTCGGCTGGTTTTACGAGAGATCGCCTGAAGCTCAAGCACGAGTAGTTGATTATTTGGGCTGTCTTTGCGACGATGGGATTCACTGGGCATTAATTCGCTTGGCATTAGGCTCAGTAGGCAATACGGTGGTGCTGCCTTTTCAAGATGTATTGGGCTTGGGTACGGATGCCAAAATGAATACTCCTTCCCAACCTACAGGTAACTGGGCGTGGCGATGTCGGGAAGAAGCTTTTAATAACGAATTGAGTACTCGCTTGAGATATCTAACCTATCTTTATGGCAGAACTCCTATAAACAACGAATAGTAAGATATAGACGTACCAACTTAGATTAGGACAGTACAAAAGTTATTAGTTCGCAAGTAGCAAGTAGCAAGTAGCAATTTTTCTAAGTGTCATAACTTTGATACGTATTGATATACTGTTAAAAATTTAAAAATAAGGGGTATCTGTTCTATGCTGGGCAGTAAACTAGTATCGAGCTACTCTTTTTTCTTAGCTGCGATCGCAAGTTGCACATTTTCGATTTGCCGTAACTGGTCGATCGCATCTACCACCAATCCGTGTTCTACGGTTTTATCTGCATTCACAACTACTGTTGTGCTATCCCCTGTTGCGATCAGCTTCTCAACCTCTGCTTTGAGTTGATTCATTTCAGCTGGCTGACTGTCAATGGTCAATTTACCCTCACTATCCAAGCTAACGGTAATTTGCTTGGTTTTCTGTACTTCGGTGGTTGATGCGCGGGGTAAATCTACGGGTAATCCTTCAGAACGAGTTAAATATAAGCTAGAGACAATAAAAAATACTAAAATTGCAAAGATCACATCGATCATCGGCAAAATATTAATTCTTGGTGGTAAATCTGGTTCTTCTTGTAGACGCATTTTAGACTATTGATGATTTTACAAATGAATTAGAGAGTTTTACTATTCTTAGCTCTTAGCTATCAACTTTTTTATTTTGTGTAAACTTCTTGAGCGTCATGTTTATCTAGATGAATTAATTCTAGTTGTCCCCCGACTTCTTGAATCAAAGCAATTTGTCGCAGATACAAACCTCGAAAAAGACTAGCAAAAAATAAAGTTGCGATCGCAACTATTAACCCCGCTGCGGTAGAAGTTAAGGCTTCACCAATACCCCCTGTAACTCCTGCTGCTTGGGATGACTCAACATCCCCTAATTTCAAAGAAGATAAAGAGGTAATCAAACCAACAACTGTACCTAATAAACCCAATAAAGGAGACAAACTAATTACTGTCTCAAAAGAATTACTAAATCTTTTTAAAACAGGCATTTCCGCTTGAGCAGCGGTTTCCAAAGCCAGCTTAAACTTTTGGGGTGTAGAACGTCTTAGAGTTAGGGCTACATTAAAAATACGGGCAACGGGCAAGTTAAGATGACGTTGCAGCATCATTACCGCAGTGTCTGTATCATCCCGATAAAGATTTAATAATTGCTTGACTACCTTATCCTGTTGTTGGGATATTTTCGCCCAAAAAAGCGATCGCTCTAAAATCATGGCTACAGAATAAATGGATAATCCCAGCAAGGGATACATCACAAATCCACCACTTTTAAACAATTGCAAGACAGTTTCCATAAATTTAAGTTCTGTAGGCTTTTCTAGTAAAGATATATATTAAAGCTAAATTCAATTTCCAATGCTTCTAAAGGGAAATCAGGGGGTAGAGGATCGAATGGTGCAGAGTTTTGCACTGCCGCAATGGATTCTCGATCCAACTTTGCCGAACCAGAGCTTTCCGCAATCCTCAAATCTGTAATTTGACCACTTTTTTGTACATTAAAAGTCAAATAGGTAGTTTGCTCTTGGGAAGAATAAGAAGGTTTCCAGTTGCGTTTGACTCGTCGTTTAATTTCGGCAAAATATGCACTGAGGTCAACATCTCTAAGAGCGTTTAATTGACCAGGATTGAGGACAGTTTCGTGAGTTAGGGCTTCTGGACTAAAAAACGCTTCTCCACCTCCATCTGCCAAAGTTTTCTTGTAATTTCCTCCCAATAAATCTGCTGCACTGCCTTCAGTACTAGAATTAGGCTGGGGTACAGATTCCGTTGGCGGCGGTACGCGGGTAGCAACTGTTTCTTCTTGCGGTTTCTCTTGTACTTCTGGGTGAGGTGATGTAGCAGGAGTGTCAGATCCTGAGATCAAATCTTGAGGGGAAGGTTTGGGTTTGGGTACAGGTTTGGGTGTAGGTGTTGGCTGCGCTGCGACTTCAGGTGTAGGTGTTGGAATTGGTTTGGGTGCGGGTGCGGGTGCAGGTGGTGGAGCTTTTGCAGGTTCGGTAACAACTTTTTCATTGGGGGCAGTTT
>CAKZYI010000574.1 GCA_937884735.1 uncultured Pleurocapsa sp. | reverse complement strand
ACCAATGATTGAAGCTGGGGTGTTAAATAACCCTGATGTAGATGCAATCATTGGCTTACACCTGTGGAATAATCTACCTCTTGGTACGGTTGGGGTGCGTAGTGGTGCATTGATGGCTGCGGTAGAATGCTTTCGTCTCTCAATTTTGGGCAGGGGTGGTCATGGTGCAATGCCAGACCAAACAGTAGACTCAATTATAGTAGCTAGTCAAATAGTTAATGCCCTACAAACTATTGTTTCTCGTAATGTTAAGCCTTTGGATTCTGCGGTAGTAACCGTAGGAGAATTACATGCAGGTACAGCATTGAATGTTATCGCCGATACTGCCCAAATGAGCGGCACAATTCGCTACTTTAGTCCCGAACTAGAAAGCTTGATTGGGGAAAGGTTAGAGGCAATTATTGCTGGGGTATGCCAAATGCACGGTGCAAAATACGAACTCAATCACTGGCAACTATATCCCCCTACAATTAACGACAATGCGATCGCTGAATTTGTTAGATCCGTAGCGTCACAAGTTGTAGATACTCCTTTAGGTGTTGTTCCCTAATGCCAAACCATGGGGGGAGAAGATATGTCTTTCTTCCTACAACAAGTACCAGGATGCTATTTCTTTTTAGGCTCTGCTAATCCTGAAAAAGGTTTGGCATATCCCCACCATCATCCTCGCTTCGACTTTGATGAAACCGCTTTGGGTATGGGAGTCGAAATATTTGTCCGCTGCGTCGAGAAATTTCTTAAGTAAAGCCTTATTACTCATTACTTATTACTTATTATTTCACGCCATCCGATCTAACAACTGACGGCGTTTTTGCTCAAACTCATATTCAGTAACCAAACCATCTTCCCGTAGCTTATCTAATTCTCGCATAGCTTCGGCGATCGCTTTTACTTGGGGAGAAGTATTCAGGTTTAAATTACTATAGCCGTTGAATTGGCGTTCAAACTGTTCTTGGTCTTGAACTATATACCAAACCGCATCAATAGCTGATGCAATACGAGGAATAGGTGTAGACCACAATATTAGATAAATAATTCCCCAGATTGGCTGTCCCAAATATAGCTTATGCAATCCTGCGATCGGCGATACTGTTCCCAATAGTGCTAAAGCCAGTGCCACACGGCGATTTTTATAATGTTTAAAGAGTTTGTCCAGAGCCAACATAGAAGCAAAGTGCGATCGGTATTCAAGAATTCGGTTCACTATAACCTATTTTTATTGAATTATTGAAAAAGAGAAATAGTTGAATTCAGAAGTAAACTAGTTAATTCATCCGACGAGTTTGTCCAACGCGGTTGATAGTGTTTTATTCCCCACTCATCCATAATCCAAGTATCAAATTTCGTTAGAATCTTAGATGTAATTGTCTTCCTCTGTTGATTATGAGCCAAACCACGATTAATTTTGCCGACATAGAAGTAGAAACTCCCAACATAGAACGAGTTGCAGCAGAATATAAAAACATTAATGATGCTTTAGACAAGGCTGAAACTAAAGTAGATAAACAACAGGCTTTACAACAGTGGGAAGATTTACGTCGCCGTTTGGATAGCTGGAGTGCCATAACCTCTCTACATTTTAGTCAGGATACTACCAACGAAGATTATAAAAATGCTCAGTCATATAGCGACGAATTGCAGCCAAAACTAACTGCACTGGAAGTAGCCATGAAAAGAAGGTTACTAAATAGTCCAGATAGAGCAGAGTTTGAATCAATATTAGGGGAACAAGCCTTTAGTTTGTGGTCTGCCGATGTCACTACTTTTGAATCGATTATTGAGGACGATTTAGTCCAAGAATCGAAACTAATTAATGAATATGTGCAGTTGTTAGCCTCTGCATCCATTGAATTCCAGGGAGATAGGGTCAACTTATCAGGTATTCGTAAGTATACCCAAGATAGCGATCGCAATATTCGTCATTCAGCAGAAAAGGCTCGTTGGAATTTCTTTAGCCAAAATCAGAAAAAGCTAGACACCACTTATGACAATTTGGTTAAACTTCGTCACAAGATGGCGCAAAAGTTGGGTTATGAGAATTACATTGGCTTAGGATATAAACGAATGCAGCGCATTGACTATAACCAAGGCGATGTAGCTAGCTATCGCGATGAAGTAGTAAGTAAAGTAGTCCCCCTCGCACAAAAAATAATTGCTAAAAAAGCACAAAAATTAAATCTAGATCGAGTTCAATTTTGGGATGAAGCAGTATTCGATCTTCAAGGAAACCCCGAACCCCAGGGAGATCATGACTGGATGCTCAAACAGGCGCAAGAAATGTTTGATAACCTGCACCCAGAATTGGGTAGTTTCTTTGCCATGATGGTCAAAGGAAATTTCATCGATCTCAAGACTCGCACAGGAAAAGCTGGGGGTGGTTTTTGTACTAGCTTTCCCACAGAGGGAGTACCCTATATTTTTGCCAATTTTAACGGTACAAAAGGAGATGTGGAGGTATTTACTCATGAAATGGGTCATGCTTTCCAAGCCTGGCAAAGTCGCAACATACCAACGATAGATTATCTTTGGCCTACTTTAGAATCCTGCGAAATTCATTCCATGAGTTTAGAGTTTCTTACATGGTCGCAGATGGATAAGTTTTTTGGCGATGATGCCGAGCGTTTCCGCGAAATTCATTTGGCACAATCGATCTTGTTCTTACCCTACGGTTGCGCTGTAGACCATTTTCAACACTTAGTTTACGCTAACCCCGAAGCCGCTCCAAAAGAAAGAAACGAAATGTGGCAACAAATGGAAGCGCGCTATCTACCCTGGCGTGAATATGGCGATTTAGAATATCCTGCCCAGGGGGGTTTATGGCAAGAAAAACAGCATATCTATTGTTCTCCTTTTTACTATATCGATTACACCCTAGCTTTATGTTGTGCGATGCAGTTTTGGGTCAAGGCAGAAGTGGATTTTGAATCGGCTTTGACTGAATATATTGCTCTGTGTCAGCGTGGCGGTAAAGCATCTTTTCAGGCTTTAGTGAGTTCGGCTAATTTGGTTTCTCCCTTTAAATCTGGCTCTTTGTCTGATGTGGTAGACAGAGCACAAAAGTTTTTGAATTTGTAGTCAAAGTAGTCAAAAAAATTTTTATATTAGTTCAAGAATTGCCCTGTCTATTATTTCAAATCCTTGCTCGACACTTTCTATC
>CAKZYI010000573.1 GCA_937884735.1 uncultured Pleurocapsa sp. | reverse complement strand
GTCACCGAACAAACTGCCACTGTAAGCGTACCTGTTGCCGATGATGGAGTTGCAGAAGGTCTAGAAACTGCTGTCTTTACTTTAGCCGAACCAGAAGCAGATGCAGGGTATCAAATTGGTTTAGACGAAGAGGCTAACGGATCTAGCTTTGATATCTATGACACTACTAATGAAGCCCCTGTAATTGTCGAAAGTGCCGAATCTGACGACACGATCGCAACATCGATTCCCATTGCTATTAATGGAGACAGAAATACTGCTTTAGTCAGGGGTGAAATTGATTTCGACTTCCAAAACAACCGCGATGTAGATCAATCAGAAGACGTTGATATGTATTCTGTCGAGCTACAGGCTGGCGATCGCCTTACCTTGGATCTTGATTCTTTTCGCTTTGAAAACTCCGAAGGTTTTACCCTGCGAGGGGGCGGCGACTTACGCATTTTCAACGAAGCAGGAGAAGAATTAGTCTACAACGATGAAGCATCAGCCCCAGGAGAGATCTTAGAAAGCGATCGCGATGCCTATATAGATTTTACTGCCGAAACCGCAGGAACATACTATATCGGCGTTTCTCAGACCTTTAATGAAAACTACGATCCTAACGTTAAAGGTTCGGGAGATGGGGCAATCTTGCCGCCTCGCTTTGGTATTGGTGCGGGAGAATACGAACTCAATGTAGATATTAATCCCGACGACCCTACCTTCGAGCAGTTTGTCGAATTCGATGGCGAAACTAGTGCTGATGCTCCAACAGTTAGCTTTAATGCTGTTCCTGGTACATTTTCAGGGGATGATATAGTTTCTTCCCAAATTATCGAATCTTTGGGTGCAGAAGACGGTCAGGCAGCACTGCTCAACTTTACCTTTGAGGTAGACGGTGAAATTCCAGAAGAGGGTGTGGAAGTAATTGTTAAAAGCGATACTGACTTTACAGGTTTCCTTGACGATTTAACTGGCACTCCTAGAACAGCCGTAGGTGGTGAGATTCTCGGTGCAATTTATAACGAAGATGGCTCGGTTGCAGGATTTAAAGCCCTGCTTACAAGTAATAATGTTTCTCTTCCTTTTGCGGTAGCAGAGAGAGAGGAAGACGATCCTAATGCCACCGAATCAATTGAATTTTCCCTAGCAAATAGCGAAGACTATGCAGTTGATGCGGAAGTCAATACTTCCAACATTACCTTCTAC
Source organism: uncultured Pleurocapsa sp. (assembly GCA_937884735.1). Classification (GTDB taxonomy): domain Bacteria; phylum Cyanobacteriota; class Cyanobacteriia; order Cyanobacteriales; family Xenococcaceae; genus Waterburya. Next base: position 937 of record CAKZYI010000573.1, on the reverse strand, counting down.
GACACCTTAGAACAAATTCAAAGTGAAGGCGATGTGCCTCAAGTAGGCGTAACTATCGACCAAACCGAACTGATCGAATCTGAAGGAACAGAAGTCAATATCTCTTTTGATGTTGAAGGAGAAATACCTGAATCTGGTCTGCTAGTTTACGTTAATAGCGAAACCCGTGGCTCATTGGGTGAATTTGATGTCTTTAATGCCGAAGTAACTGGCGGTGCATTCCCCTCTGGGAATGGGGGAGCTAGTGGTTTTTACTTCTTAATTAATGAGAATACAGCCAACATCAAACTCCAGGTATTCGACGAAACTACTAACGAACTAATTCCAGAAGAGGATGCTATTGAAGGCATAGAATCCTTTGAATTCTCTTTAGTCGAAAGTGATGGATATACAATCAATGCCGACGCTGCTGGTTTTAGCTTTACTATTGCTGATAATCCTGACTCAGTAGTGATCGAACAGCCAGAAGACCCAGGAGAAGGGGGCGATTTACCCGAACTGCCCACCGATAATGATGGACGCAGTGGCAATAATGACACGATCGCAAATGCTGTTCCTCTTGGTTTAAATCTCGCTACTGACAACCTTTCTGTGACTATCGATGGCGAAATTGCCGACCGATTCCGCGGCGAAGGTAACACTGTCGATAATACCGAAGATGTAGATATCTACAGTTTCGATTTGCAAGAGGGTCAAACTATTACTATCGATATCGATGCCAATGGTATTGGCGATGCGGGATTAGGTTCTATTTTAGACTCAAATCTACGTATCTTTGACGAGTCGGGCAATGAACTAGAACTCAACGGACAGGGTGCTGCACCCGATGAGGTATTCCAAGCAGAAGGCGACCCCTATTTAGAATTTACCGCACCAGAAACTGGTACTTACTACGCTGGAATAAGTGCCTTGGGTAATGACTTCTACGATCCTAACG
>CAKZYI010000572.1 GCA_937884735.1 uncultured Pleurocapsa sp. | reverse complement strand
ATGCAGCGGATGTGGGAACTTTAGGGGATTATACAATTGACCCCGATGCAGCATCTACCACTGTTATTTTTGCCGATGAAGAATCTCAGCTAAGTGATACGGTAGAAACTCCAGATGAATCAGAAGAACCAACCGTACCCACAGTTCCCGATCCTAATAGCGGTACGGACGCATTACAGGTAAGTCTGTTTACGGGACCCGATTATTTAATCGAAGATGAGGGAACGGTATCGGCTCATGCTTTTAACGTTACTAATGGTGTGATACCTGAAGGGGGGTTAGTAGTCTCTGTAGATGCGCCCAACCTGAGCGAATTTGACCTCGAAGGTATCTCTGTCGAAGGCGGTGAAATCGAAGCGGTGCGTGACGGCGGGTTTGACCTACGAATGACGGAGTACACCACGCTGGTGAACTTGCCCGTTGCGGATGATGGGGAAGCTGAAGTTGGGGAAACGGCTACCTTTAGTTTGGCTGCGGGTGAAGGGTATGAGATTAATGAGGAGTACAGTAGCAATACTTTTAACCTGGTGGATGCAGAGGCGGATATTCCGCGAGGTGTTATTGGCGAACCTAACCAAACAATTTCGACAGCGACCGATACTCGAATCAGCCCTGAGAATCCGTCATTTTCTGCCACAGAGGATATCTACTTTGATATTGGCAACCGCTACCTTAATGAAGACGGTACTTATACTTACATCGACTATAGCGAGGATGTTGATGTTTACAGGATAGACTTAAGCGCAGGGGATACAGTTGCTATTGAAACCTTTGACTTTGAAACAAATACTAACGAGTATGGTAATGGTCTTTCTTTTGCTACGATGGTCTTTGATTCGGAAGGAAATCCGCTTCGAGATTACGATGTAGCCCTTGATCTTACGGCTGCGCCAGATAAGCTCTTTGGTGGGATTGGCCCGTTCGATGAAAATGAAACCGACAGCTATCAGGAATTTACCGCTCCAGAAGATGGGTCATATTACTTCGCTTTTGGTGGATATGGCAATGTAACAAACTATCCCTTCCAAGAAGCATTTCGCGCTCCTTTGTACGACCCTTTCACGCCGGGTTCAGGTGGTGGTGATCGACCGATGTTTGGAAATTATCGTATCGAGATCGATTTGTTAACGGAGGATAATCCACGCAAGACGGGTACGCCGACTCCCCCTGTAAGCAATCCTGATGTCACCAATCCGCCAACCCTTTCCTTAAGTGCTAATCCAGCTACCGTAGACGCTGAAGGCAACTTCACTAATGCTGTGGTGGAAAGCGTAGAAGTTGGCGGAGTTTCTAGCGTAACTTTCACCATTGAAGCCGAAGGCGATATTCCTGAAGGGGGCATTGAATTTGTTCTTAATAGCAATGCCAATCTGTTTGATTACGTCTCACTATCGGGTAGAAATAGCCTTCCAAGCACGATTGGCGGACAGTCTTTAGGGGCGTTTTACAATGAGGATGGTATTCCGACTGGGATTCGTCTCCGCATAGAAGAACCCCTAATGACGGTCAATTATCAAGCTGCTGACAATCAGCCCTTTTTTCTTGAACGTACTGGCAATGCAATTAATTTCTTTGAACCCTTAGAAACCGATGGAGCTGAAGACGTTACTTTCTTTCTAGAATCAGGAGAAGGTTATGAAATTGCTGCTGATGCTGGAGAAACAGAGGTAACTTACTACGATTCTGTAGAAGATGTTCCCGTATCTACTGGCGGTGGCGATACTGTTCCTGAAGTGAGCGTTAGCGCTAGCGAAACGGAGTTAATTGAAACAGAAGGGACGGAAACGATTATCACTTTTACCCTCTCAGAACCACCCCCAGAGTCAGGAGTAACGGTGTTCATAGATAGCGAAGACGACCCTCTTGTCGGCAGCGTCTTGAGCCAATTTGATGTTTTGGATGCAGAAATTGAAGGGGGTAACTTCCCTGTTGCAAACGGAGACAACTCTGGTTTCTTTTTCACCATCACCGAGCAGACTGCCACGATTGCCCTTTCAGTCTTCAATGAGTTAACGGTTGATTCACTACTTCCTCCAGAAACTTTTCAAGAAGGAATTATCGCTCTTAACTTCGCCCTACAGCCCCAGGCAGGTTACACTATTGACCCAGATGCTAGTGAAATTAATTTCACCATTGCCGACAACCCCGACTCTCAGATTCAAGTTAACTTAACTGCTGAACCAGAAAGCTTAATTGAGGCAGAAGGTACGGTGAGTATTCATACTTTTAGCCTCGGCGCGCCCCCACCACAAGAGGGCTTAAACGTCAGCGTTAGTGCAGACTCCCTCGATGATTTTGATTTAGATGCCATTGAGGTCACAGGTGGCAACATTGCTGAGGTACGCGAAGATGGCTTCGATCTCACTATTACAGAACAAACGGCAACGATTAATCTACCTATTCTCGACGATGGTGTGGATGAGGGTAGCGAAACTGCTACCTTTACTCTAGAACCAGGAGACACCTACGAACTCGGCTCAGGTACAACAGAAGCGGTCTTTGTTCTAGCCGACACTCTAGATCAGGTCAGCATTCCCCAGGAAAGTGAATTCGTTTTTCCAAACGAGAACAGCACCATTTCTGATGCTGATGTACTCGGTCTTAGCTCCGAGAATCCTTCTGTTTCCATAAACGGGCTAATCGGTCAAGAAAATCAAGACCTCCCCGAAGATGTTGATTTCTTCTCCTTCAATTTGGAAGCAGGGCAAACCGTCAGCCTGGATATTGACACTGAAGAAGCGTTACCCAATACGGTCAACTTTAGGCAGGTTGTATATCCCGCTTTGGCAGACATTCTGCAAACATTTGATACCGAACTGCGTTTGTTTGATGCTGAAGGTAATGAACTGGCTGCCAACAACGATGGTGCAGCCCCCGATGAAGAGTTCTCCCGCGACCCTTTCATCGAGTACACTGCCGAAACAGCAGGTACTTACTATGTAGGCGTGAGTCAACTGGGCAACCGCAACTACGATCCTAATGTTGAAAGAAGCGGTAGCGGTTGGACATTTCCAGAGGTAGGCGTATCCTTCGGTTTCTACGACCTCACTGCTACTTTAGAAGATGGCACTGTTGCCCCAGGCGATCCTACAGACCCCGTAGACCCCATAGATCCAATTGCTCCTGAATTTGAACCCATATTTGTTTCAATTGACTGGGTCACCTTTGAAGTAGATGGTAGCGAACAGTTAATCTTCGCTGGTGATATGAACGATTTGGTAGATGCGACTACAGGAGAGGGCAATAACCGTATTTATGCAGGCAATGGCGATGATACTCTAATTTTAGGAGAATCTGACCGTATTCTCGCAGGTGCAGGAGATGACGCGATCTTTATTACCTCTGGTGGAGACAACACTATAACTGGTGGTGCAGGTGCTGACCAATTCTGGATCGCGACTGCCGAACTCCCTGAATCGGCTAATATCATTACTGACTTTACTACTGGCGAAGATGTAATTGGTCTTGCTGGTTTGGATATTGGCTTTGCAGATGTCACGATTACCGACAGTTCAGGTGATGCACTGATTATTGCCAATGATTCTGAACTAGCAATCTTACAAGGCGTTGATGCCTCTATATTGGGTGAAAGCGACTTTGCTTTTGCATAAATAGTCTTACTTTGTGTTATTTGAGTTCTTTCTAAAACAGGGAGAACTCATTTTTTTTGTTTGAGTGGCAGAAAGAGCGATCGCATATTG
>CAKZYI010000571.1 GCA_937884735.1 uncultured Pleurocapsa sp. | reverse complement strand
ACCAACACGACTAGATATAGCAGTACTATCAGATTTATTATTATGGTCGCAGACGATAGCCAACACCTCTGACTGTTTCAATTAAATTATTACCAAACTTTCTTCTGAGGTGACCGATATAAACATCTACTACATTAGAGCCTGGATCGTAATCGTATCCCCAAATGCGATCGAGTAGCTGCTGTCGGCTCATAACCTGCATCGGGTGGCGTACCAAAGTTTCAGCCAAGATAAATTCACGCGCTGAAAGCTCTATTTCTCTCTCTCCCAGCCATACTTGGCGCGTAAGCAAATCTAGAGTGAGATTGCCAATTTGCAGCTTAGTTTCTGTTTTAGCTACTGGCTGACGAACCTTACGCAACTGTACCCGAACTCTTGCCAGCAGTTCTTCAAAACGAAAAGGTTTGGTAATATAATCATCTGCTCCTCTTTCGAGTCCTGACACCATATCGTTTAAGCCATCCCGCGCAGTCAGCACAATTACTGGCAGCGTTTCTCCACGACCCCGCAACTCTCTCAATACTTCCATCCCGTCCATTCCAGGAAGTCCTAAATCTAAAATTAACAGATCGAAATCTTTACTGCTAGCTATATCTGCCACTTGTCTACCATGATTAGCGATTAGAGTTGTGTACCCGTGCGCCTGTAGTCCTGCTTTGATAAACTCCACAATGCGGGGGTTGTCTTCGGCAATCAGAATTCGGCTCATTTATTACCTCCTGAGAGATGGGAAATACAATCGTAAAAGTAGACCCCACACCTAAATCTGAGTTTAGTTCGACCCAGCCATTGTGGGCAGTCGCGATCGCTTCGACAATTGATAATCCTAAACCCGCACCCTCTTGGGCAGAATAGCGATCGCCATCATGAGCGCGAGCAAAGCGGTCGAAAATCCGTTCTCGATCTTCGGTGGCAATCCCGACTCCAGTATCCCGCACCCACAGGTAAGCGTACTCATTGCGTACTGTCGAGCCTAAAGCGATCGTATCATTTTCTGCTGTATGCCGAATAGCGTTTTGCACCAGATTCATCGCTGCTTGAGTTAAACGCCCTTTATCTATCGCCACGGGACTTAAGCCCTTTGATTCTAATCGCCAGTCTCTTTTTGCTAAGGCTTGGGATTTAAAATATAATTCTTCGGTGAACCAGTCTAATTCTTCAAGTTTAATCGCCAAAAAACGAGGCTGTTCGGCTTTGGCAATTAGCAGCAGGTCATTAACTAAACGACTCATTCGATTGAGTTCGTCGGTTACTAACGCCATAGTTTCTTCCTGCTTTTCGGGTCGATACTTAAGTATTTCTAAATGACCTTGAATCACTGTGATAGGGGTTCGCAATTCGTGTCCTGCATCTTTAAGAAATTCTTGCTGAGTTGCAAAAGCCAAACTCAGACGGTCTAGCATATCGTTAAAAGTAGCACTCAGTTCGGCAATTTCATCGTTTCCCGTAACTGTAATGCGCTGTGACATATCTGTTTGACTAATCATTTGAGCGGTTTTGGTAACTCTACGTAGGGGAAATAAAACTCGTCCTGCTGTTATCCAGGCGATCGCAAAAAAGAGGGTCAGAACTACAGTTGCTACCTTGAGTATTAAAATAATTGTTCTAGTTCCAGTTTGATAATCTGCCCTAGCATCGCGAACCGCAACCACAATTCCTTTAGTGCCGTCTATTTCTATTGGCTGGGCAACGTAATAAATAGGACCATCGGCAACAATTAATTCACTGCGGGTTAAATCCGAAACTTTTGTCCATTCTTCCCGTAAGGTAGCATTTAGAGCAATCGACTCTGGTAAAGGTGAGGAATGATTATTAACTATCTGTCCTTCTACCAATGCCAAAAGATACTCGTTTCTAGCAGTTACATGAAGCGGTAGAACTTCTGCCACAATATCTGATAACTCCTTCTCAGCAGTAAATTGCTTGTCCACCAGGCGATCGAATTTATCAACCTCCGCCACTAAAGCATCTTGAGCTTGCCTTTGCAATAAATTACAGAAAATCTGACGAGTCACACCAACTGAAACTAATACCGTGCAGGTAGTAAGCAAAAAGTACCAAGCCAGAATGCGAAAACGAACGCTAGAGAAAATTTGTTGTTTAGAGGATTTCAATATGTTTGGATTTAAATTCTGGCGTTTAGAAAAAATATTAACTTTCATCAGCTTTTTCTTACCTTGCTTTATTAGCAATAACTTCTCTAACAACTTTTAAAAATGTTTGTAAAACAGGAGAAACTTGTTCTTCTTGCCAAGCTGCTACCAATTCTAGTTTAGGTGTTGGTACATCTAGTTCGCGATAAGCCATACCAAGACGATGGATATTTTGCAGACTTTCCGAGACAAAACTAATGCCAATCCCATGTTTACTATTTACTATGAACGAAAAACAATAATAAGGTTGCTCGTGTTGCGATAATTCGCGATCGCTTTTAAGCTAATCCTAGCTAGATTTGACCCGTCGCTTATTGATGCGTCGCCAAAACCCCTTGACTACTTTTTTTTGGTCGATCGCGTGCAAAACAACAAAAGCCAAGAAAGTATACGCCAGCCAAAAATGAATGCTTCTTCCCAATTCTACTAAGTTACTATTTTGCGGAAACAAATCGGGTAAGGTTATCCCTATAAAGCGCACGTTACCGCTTTTAAAAGAATTAGAGAAAAAGAAACCACTGACAGGAACAGCCCACATAAATAGATAAAGAGAGGTATGCAGGGCAAATTTTCGCATCCATTCAGAACTATATTTAGGCGATCGCTTGGTATATTTTTTCCACCATACTTGCAGCAAGGTAAAAATTCGCCAGGTTAATAAAGCCATGGTTAGCACGCCCATAGATTTATGAAAGTCATACATAATATTACGTCCCCATAATTCTCTGGGTAAACGCGACATCAAGCTTCCACCTACAAACAGCACGATATAGCAATAAAACATCCACCAGTGGATAGACATCAAGTTTTTAAAAGCAGAATTTTTTCTTCGTTTGGTAATTTTTGAAGCTTGACTCATGGTTTTTTCTCGTTTTATGGTTATACAACTAAAGTTTCAACTGAGTGTTTAACTAGAACGTGAAATTTTGATGAAAACTTTTTTAGAATTGTTGACAGAAAATTTTTTACCGCAGCGATAACTTTATATAGAGATGAATTACTGTTACTAAAGCTCGCTCGTTTCTTCTGCCGTTTAGTAATCTACTTAGATTTTTCTGCACTTAAATCATAAGTAATTCTAAGAATCCAAGCAGTATCATATAGATACCGAAATAATTAGATCTCGATCCCTAGCCTTAAAGTATTTGCAACCCAATAGATCCAGCTTGACGAGTAATTCTCCTATCCCTTTCTAATCTAGTTAAAGCTCGCGAAACAGTTCGTGGAGCAAAATCTAGTTCGGCAGCAATTTCTGTCCAAGTTTGGTCTAAATTGACAGCATTCCCATCAACAGAAGCAGCATTATATTGTAGATATTGAAATAATCGTTGATGAGCAGACCTAATCTGGAGTAGTTCTAAACTAATTTCAAAGGATTGAATTTTCTTGACCAGCCTGGATCTCAAATCTTCGGCTAGTTCTGGATACTCCCGCAAAGCTGCTCTCAGTGATGGTTGTGGATAGGCGATCGCTCGTGTCTCTATCTCGGCTATGGCAGTACTGGAGTAAGTGTTAGAGATAAAAGTATTTTCTCCTAAGCTTTCTCCTCTTCTAACAATCTGTAAAACCACCATTCTGCCTTCAATGGTGTAGCGC
>CAKZYI010000570.1 GCA_937884735.1 uncultured Pleurocapsa sp. | reverse complement strand
AGTAATAGTTTGAGAGCTATCTTGCACTTTTTTACACGTATCTCGGCTCTCCCCCGATTACAGACTCTTTCATAAAGTTTTATCCAACAATTAATTGTCAGCTAACCAACTTGATAGCTCGTCATAGCTAGAAAAATCTAACAGAGCTTCTCCTAAAGCTTCTAGCTGTTCTTCAGATAAAATATTTATACGGGTTTCATCGTTTGCTTCAACTTCACCTATCCGACGTTTTAATAGGCGTAAAACCAAATCAGCTTTACCTAGTTGCTTTCCCTCCCGTACTCCTTCCAGTACTCCTTGGGCTTTAATATCCTGATAGATTACTGAATCCTGCATAATTTCCTCCCGTAAGACGGCACTAATAACGTCCTTCTTTAATACTAATCCAGCCAACAACGAAGTTGCTGCTACGATGTTACTTTGCTCCCTCTTATCATTGATATTATCGATTAACGAACCGATTTCTCGTAAAGTTTGGGTTCTATCGTCGGTACGCCCTAAAATTGCCAGAGGGAGTAAACCAGGAAACTGTAGTAAGTCGGCTGTCGGCTGTTCCCAGAGTCGAATTACCTCAAACTCATGGCGCATCCCAGAAATATTAAAAGTATTCTGCCGTACTAATTCTGACCCTGTGGACTTGAGATATATTACCAATTGTCGCATATCTTTGTTGGGATAACGACGGTGAACCCGAAGCCGATAATCCGCCATGCGAAAAGGAATTGCTTCATCAGGTTGAGTTTGAAATTCTAGATGTAGCACTACCTCGGATGATTGCAGAAGAATCAAAGCATCAGCCCTAATTGGTTCGACAAACAATTCGGTTGGACTCAATGTAGTTAACCCTTTTGGCTCGCCAAAAACCCAGCGAGCAAAGTCGCTGGAATAATTTTCAGCTAGAAATTTGCAAATGTTGTCATACATACCCAGAGGTCGATAAAACGATTGGCAGCTAGATTGCCAAAGCCCATCATAGACGAAAGTGGAAATAAGTCTTGAACAAGGCTAATAGCTAAGAGCTAGTAGCTAAAAGCTTTTTAGAAAGTTATGTCAATTTTGGCAGCAGGATTATTTTCTTGGGAATTGAGAACGTGGGTATAGATAGCAGTAGTCTTCGGATCGTTATGTCCGAGTAAATCCTGCACCTCTCTTAAAGACGAGCCACTTTGAAGGCTTAATGTACCTGCGGGGTGGCGCAGGCTATGGGGTGTAAGACTTCGCTCTAGGTCTGTGTGTTGTAAATTACATTTTTCCAGATAGCCATCAACCACATGACCGATGCCACTTCTAGAAAGCCTTTGACCATAACGGCGATTGGACAAGGAAATAATTAGAGGAGATTGTGCGGTGAGTTTTTCCTGATTTTTCTGGCGTACCTGGCGATAAAGAGTCATTTCTTCTGCCAAATCTGTCCTTAACATCACAGTTCTGATGCTGTTTTTACCATCCAGCCTTAAATAATGCTGACCATAGGACTCACTAATGTCACCCCAATTCGCCCGATACATTTCGACGCTACGACAGCCCTGGAGTGATAGACAAGCTAGTAGAATGCGATCGCGTAATACCTGTACTTGCTTAGTTCGATCTCCGCGAATCTTTAACGTAGGAGCGACGGTATCAAATATTTGCTGTAGCTCCTCCTCAGTTAAATACTTGATGGTGCTGCCGACTTCCCGCTTATCCCTTGGTGCTTTTACTCCGACAACGGGATTATCCTTGACCAATTTATCTGCCAAACAAGCGGTATAGAAATGCTTGATAGAAATTAGAGACAAACGTATTGTGGGAGATGTTTTACCACCATCAACTAAATGTTTGCGGTATTCTTTGATATTTTCTTTGGTAACTAAGGCAGGATAAAGCTCTCGCTCTTTACACCAATTGAGAAACTGAGCCGTGCGATTGCGATAAGTCTTAACTGTATCGGTACTAGGATTGCCCAAAGCGATAGTTAAGTTAAGATATCTCTCAAAACAGTCCCTCATTGCCTTCACTGTAGGTAAAGTAGAGACTGTAGCTAGATTTCGAGGGCTGGGTTGAAAAGTACGACGCTTACGTCGAATGGGCATGATTTAAAATAGAACACCTGAAATAAGCCTACAGCAAATCGCACACCCAACAAAGAAGTTATTTTTTGTGGTTAAAATCTATCGTGAAACAACTACCCGACGAGAAAACCCTCAACGAACTATTAGAATTAGCTAAAGATTTAGAACAACAAGCTTTTTCTATGTATAAAATGTCAGTAGAAATTGATGAAAAATGGCGAGTTCGCTTAGAATCAAAGTCAAAAGCTAAAAACTGACTGCTAAAAGCTCTTAAAAATTTACTACGTAGAAACCCTGTTAGCTGCACTAAACATTGTAAATTTGGTTAGTAATTATCAAAGAGCGGGGCATAGTGCGACTTGTATGTTCTCTCACCACAAGAAGCGGAGCTTAGGGATAAATTAGAGCATCAGGTACGGACTGGGTTCGTGCTTCGAGGTCAGGCACTGAGGACGATTGAGCGACTTAAGTTGTATCGGGATAACTACGATAATTTTGAGTCTTATTGTGAATCTGTTTTTGGTTTTACCATGCTTTATATCGAGCGTTGTATGAAGGCTGCCGAGACTTATTATTCTATCGCCGAATATTTAAAGACTAATAGTCTTGATGAGCCTTTACCTACCAAACAATCACAGGTTAGACCGATTTTTCAGACACATCTCACTCCCATTGAAGCGGGTGAAGTTTGGGTCATGGCAGTCAATTTGGCAATGGAGAAAGTCCCCCCCAAGGTTGTGGTAGAAAAAGCAGTTAAAACTTATTTACAGCAGAAATATCCACCGATTAATCCCTTTAAAGAAGGTCAAATCTGTCGCATTACGGGAGGCGTTCCAGGGAAAAAGCATTGTTGGTGCGTGGTGTCGTCCGTGAAAAAAGATGAATGTGTAGTAGATACTTGGGACAGTCAGTATGTGGTTTCTATTGATGACTTATCGCCAATGCAGTTTACTCGTGCCGAATCAGAACAAATGCTGGATTTAGGAGAGAGAATGACTGCACTGTCTGAGGTTGGGGAATTGGATGAAGCTGCTATGTGGTTGTTACAGGGGTTGGAAAGATTGAAGCGTTCTCGATTAAATTCTCTAGAGGAACGATTGCTCAAAGTGCTGGAAGATGAGTACTTAGATTGAGCTTGATTACAGGGAGACAAGGAGACATCGTGATTCAAAACCAGCATCAGTATCAGATAACTCAAAATCAACTCAAAGAGTTGGAACGGGGTTTAATCGAACTACTCGAAATCAAAGATATATTACGTCCGCGTCAGTTTTCTGCACGCCAGATTGGGTTTTCTAGATTGATTAAAACCTTGAAACAAGATATTGTTTAATACGAAAGTTTAACCAAACAGTAGAATCCGATTAAGAAAGAAACAGAAATTTTACTACGGAACAATTAACTAATAATGATTTATCTCGATTCAGCAATCATTGCCGACGCAAAGAAAGCAGTGTTATTAGGGTGGGTCAAAGGAATTACAACCAATCCCAAACTGATTAATAAAAGCCCGTTATCTCCAGAAGAAACCCTAACTCAACTGGCGAAAATTAGTCCTGGGGAGCTTTACTATCAATTGTTTGCCCAAGATTTTGAGGGCATGGTAACAGAAGCGAAAAAAGCAGCCGAGATTGTGGGAGATAAGTTAGTTCTCAAGATTCTCCCCACAGAAATCGGTTTCCGCACAGTTGCCCATCTATCGTCAGAAATTAATTGTTCTATCACCGCTATTTTTTCTGCTGCACAAGCAGTAGTAGCAAAAGAAGTGGGGGCAAAATATGCCATTCCCTATGTCAATCGGGTCAACAAACAATTAGGGGATGGTTTGGGTATCGCTTTAGTCAAACAGATGTCCAATCTTCTTCAAGGGAGTAACACGAGAATTCTGGCTGCCAGTATTATCAGTCCTTCTCAAGCTGCTGCTACTTTAGAGGCGGGAGCGCACCATCTTACTATAGACCCCACGGTTTTAGAGCAAATGATGACCCATGATTTTTCAGCTAAAGCAGCAGAGGACTTTTACGCTCATGGTGCGGGGATTGGGGTTGATAAGTAAGAAGTAAGGAGTAATAAGTGAGAAGTAATAAGTTTAATCTCTACTCTCCTTGTCCTTCTTGTCTCCCTTAAACCATTGAACATTGAACATTAACTCGTTCAAATGGGGATTTAAACCCCTACTAAGAATCGAATGATAAATGGTAAATGATAAATGTTAAAGCAATGAACCCAGTCCCTTGAAATAGCCCATAACAGTCCCGAAGACTGAAAATTTGGTTATAGGTTATGACGAACATTAAGCGTCAAGAGGTTACGGACTATCTAGCAAAGTACGACGTGCCAGAATTTCTCATCGATTTAATCTGTGAAGATGAATCGGGGGATGAATTGGTTAAAGGATGGCATAATGCCCAGCTTGAGCATCGTTATAAGGTACTTGCTGCTATCGAACGATTGGACTTGTATGCTGATGGTAAAAGAATCGAGCGATTTATCTGGGATGCGGTCACAGACCATCCTCGCTTGTTTACTTCTTATGAGAAAGAGTATTTAAAAGGCTCTCAGCAGTTTCGCAGTGAAATTCTCCAATGGTATCAATCATCCCTCAGTGATGGCTGTTGGTCGTCAGAGGAGAATGTCCAGTTGATGCAGGAGTTTCAACGAGAAGCTGCTGTAGGAGAAGTATTGTCCGAGGCTATAATTCACCGTCCTGTTTGGAATGAAGAGCAATGGCAGCAGAATTTAGGCATTACAGAGCTTCAGGCACGGGAAATGGTGCGTATTACTCGTATTCCCGCCGAAAAGCGTTCTGTAGAGGAGTGGCAGTACATTGAAGCAATCTGGCAGTTGGGTTATTCCCATGCAGTTAGTAATGTTAGCTTCTAGCTAATCATTTGAGGACTGATTGAGGTTTACTCT
>CAKZYI010000569.1 GCA_937884735.1 uncultured Pleurocapsa sp. | reverse complement strand
GTGCTTATTCGGGAGAAGCGATAGAAGCTGTAAAACTTCACCAGAAATATGTAACTTGTAATTCTATACCCAATGCTCTGGGACACTCAAGAGAACAAGAAGTAATTGAAAGTTCAATTGTTCTTCAAGGAAAAAACACCAAAACTAATTATCTGCATGCCAATTCTTATTTAATACTAGAACGTCTTGACCCAAAAATTCGAGGCGAATTCATTTTCAATAGTCAACCAATAGATAGGCTACTTGAAGATAATAGAGTCGAAACTTATCGAGAAATCATTGATTGTGGTATCGAACCTGCGGGTAATTTGGCTGAATGGTTTGACATTGAAGCTAACGCTGAAATTATTTATCGCACCTATCTAGTTTTAATTAATGGTTTGCCCGCAATACAAATTACCGAAAGATTCCCCACCAGTCACTTTGTTGATGACACCCTTTAAACTTTCGTTAGCAATATTTCCAGCCAATCAAAACATTTATCATTAATTAAGCAGAAGTAGTCATGTCTATCAAACATCTCTCCACCAAAGTTTGTATTGTCGGTGCAAGTCTTTCTGGATTATTAATCGCCAATATTCTGAAAAAAAATCGTATTCCATGTATCGTGATAGAACAAAATTCTTATTCCGCCTTATCTACTCGTTCTCTTGTAGGCTTGGTTGATAACAAAACAGTTAATATTTTAAGAGAATATGGCTTGAGCGATCGCCTTTTCCAAGAAGGTATTCCTCAAAGTAAATGTGAATTCCGCACTCCCGAACAGAGCTTTATTCTTGATTATGCCAGAAAATGTCAAGGTCAAGTTCGCTATACCTATCCTCAACAAGAATTATTCGTGGATTTGGTCAAAAAATTTGAACATACGGGTGGTGAAATTTTATTTGACACTCAAGTCGTCAAAATCACCAACAACACTCATGGCGCATGGCTCAAATGCAAGCAGAATACCCAACCTATTGCTGTCAATTGTGATTTTATTGCTGGATGTGAAGGTGTTGATGGTATTTCACGCGTTTCTATCCCTGATACGATTACTCAACCCCGTACCAAAAACTTTAACTATGCTTGGTTAACTATTACCGTCGAAGCACTATCTTCCAGCGAACACACTATCTATGGGTTACACTCCAATGGTTTTGCAGGGCATATATTACAGCAAGAAGATATCTCTCGCTATTATCTACAAATTCCTGTAGAAGATACTGTTGCTGACTGGTCAGACGATCGCATTTGGTCGGAACTTCAGTTAAGATTGGCAAAAGACGACTGGAAAATAAAAAAAGGTAATATCGTTACCAAAAAAGTCTTGAAGATGAAGTGCGTTACAGCCCAAACAATGCAGCATTGTCGTCTTTTCTTGGCTGGAGATTCGGCACATATGATAACTTCTGCTGAGGAGAAGAGCATGAATTTAGAAATTCAAGATGCAAAAGTTTTGGTTCAATCTTTTGTCAGTTACTATCGCTATCATGATAATGCTCCTCTCAAAAACTACTCGGCAAATCGCTTACCTGAGATTAGACAAGCACAACAATTTTCTGAATCTCTATTACATATGATTAATATCCAAGACGATCACACTTCAGCAGGAAAATCTCAACAAAGAGTGCAAAAATTCAAGCGTTCTCAATTGATGAATTCAGAAATTTATGCCCTAGATTTTGCGAGAAAATATGTCGGCTATGTTAAAAGCGATCGTTCCACAGTCAAATTGACTATGCCCAAGAAATCAGCAAATTTTGTCGATTTCAATCCTGCCGAATTGCCACCTTTAAAAGTAGGTTAGATAATTAACGTCATCAGTTCTGATTAAGACAATTAGAGAGTTAAGGTAGCTAATAGCTAATGGCTCAACAACAATAAATTTTATGACGCAACTATTTTTAAACTCATAATTTATCAGAGATATAGCTTCCACCTAATTCACTTTAATTACTAATTATATGCGTAGCGGTATCCTTTAGGACTGATTAGCGATTGTCAAAGCGTAGTTTTCTCTTAATTGAAATAAAGCTACGCTTATTGTTTGCTTAAAAACTATAACCTTATAATTATATATTCCAAAATTTAGTTAATTTTTTACGTCTTTGGAAATTAACCGCAACTAAAGAATCATGGCTAAAGGAATATTCAGAACCTTCAGCATGAATTTTGTCTACCATTTGATGAATAACTTCATTTATTTGAACCTGATATTTATCAATATAAGTATCTTTTAAATCGTTATATTCTTCTTCTGAAGTTGCGTATAAAGAAGTAACAACATCATGATTGAGCACCAAAGCGCAAACATCAGACAAGTTTATTTTTCTGGCTGCTTCAGGATAACTAATATTAATGTATTTAACCGCTTCCTTAATTACTTGAAACTCCGCAACATTAGCTAAATTGATCGTAGTAAGAACCTCTAGTAATGTTTCATCATCTAGGGGAGTAGCACTTCTAGAAGCATCGATTGCCATTGTCAAATCTTGATTTAAGCTTTTAGGCAATCCAGCCCTAATTACTTTATCCAATGCCCAAGGCACTAGCTTATCTTTAATTTTAAATCCATTAATACCAAACTGGTTTTGAAATTCCAGTACTTGGTTATTGTGACCCCTAAAAGAGGTAGCATAGAGATTAGGAATGTCATCGCGATTGAGAATCAAGGCAGTAACTTCTGCCACCGAAATCATTGATTTATGCTCTTGATAGTGGGTATTAATAAATCCGACTACTTCTTGAATAATTTTAATCTCGCTAACATTAATCAGACGAATATCTGCTAAAACATCAATCAGATCGATCTGATTGTTCTGCATTTCCACAATAGAATCTTGCATTAAATTTTATATCGTTACCTAGTCACTTCAACTCGATTTTAACCTCGGTATTTTATGATGGCTAGTATTTTGGAAACAAGGAATAATGAATGAGAAAGGAGGAATAAGAAGTGAATAATAGTTCGAGTATTGATTTTATTAAAATATTTCAGTATAAATACTGTTAGTTTGATTGCTGATAAATGAAAGCTTTTAAAATTGAGCTGCTAACAAAAAACTAGTTGTTTTTCCAATCTTTGAAATCAAATTGAGAAAAAGTTAACAATTAGCAAAAATAAAAATCAATTACTGCAAATAATCCAAAAAATGACCAGAGCAATATTTCAACCACCAAAACTGCGTCGAGAAGAGTGTGAAGATGGAGAAAGAAGCGCGACTTGGTTAGAGTTGTTTTTTGATTTAATATTTGTCGTTGCGATCGCTCAATTAGCTCATATTTTTCACGAAGACTTTACCTTTCTAGGGTTGGCAAAACTAGCATTGTTATTTGTTCCTGTGTGGTGGTGCTGGATTGGCGCAACTTTTTACGACACTCGGTTTGATAACGATGGCTTAGTTGATCGCCTCATTACTTTACTACAAATGGCGATCGCTGCAACTATGGCAGCAAATATTCATCATGGCTTAGATACATCATCCGTTGGCTTTGCTCTAAGCTATATTGCATTTCGAGGGATACTAATCTGTCAATATCTCCATGCAGGCTATCATGTACCCCAAGCAAGGCTGCTCACCAACTGGTTTGCAGTCGGGTTTAGTATTAGCATTATTTTTTGGTTTGCTTCCATATTTGTTCCCCTTCCCTGGCGTTTTGTATTGTGGGGCTTGGGGTTAATAATCGATTTTGCCACCCCTCTAACAGCAGGAAAAAGAGTTGCAGCAGTTCCTCCTGATATGGCTCATACTACCGAAAGAATTGGACTATTTACCATTATCGTTTTGGGAGAGTCTATAGTTGCAGTAGTAGGTGGGGTAGCCGAAAGAGAATGGACTCCCGCATCAATTGCGATCGCACTGCTTGGTTTATCTATTGCTTTTAGCTTTTGGTGGATGTATTTTGACACGGTAGAAGAATCTCCTCTCCATGCTATGAGACAAGGCAAAATGAAAATTGCTTTAACATGGCTATATTCTCATTTGCCCCTGGCTATTGGTTTAACGGCAACAGGAGTAGGAGTAGAAAAAATGATTCATGGTCTAGCCCATGACAGTGCTAGCAGCGAAAAAATACTATTTTGTATGGCGGTATCCTTGTGTATGGCGATCCTTTCCAATCTTCATTGGACTAGCTGCGAACTCGGTCAAACCAAATGCAAACGCATTTTAACCTTTTACCGCCTTGGCGCAGCAGCCTTTATCCTATCTTTGGTATTAGCCAGCAATATTTTATCTTCCTTAATGATTATTACCCTAGTTGCGCTCGCCTGTACCGTTCAAATTGCCCTAGATATCTTCAATACCTGCTCTTAATCATTAAACATTTATCATTTATCAACAGTATCTTGTACATCAATTGCACTATCAAGAATATCTAGTTTGATCACTTGTCTTAAATCTCTCTTGTAATCCAAATCCATATTGTACATTGTCACCGATTCCAATCTTTTTTAAGGCGATCGCAACATTCTATATAATTGCGGATTAAACTAGTAATTGATTGGCTTTAATGATGAAGCTTTTTTATAATGCGATCGCCTGTACCTTTCAAATTGCCCTAGATATTTTCAATACCTGCTCTCAAACCAATTATCTAATTTTATTTCCTCGTTCCTCGTTCCTTCTTCCTCACCTCATGGGTAGAAATCCCTAAACGCTCTATAAGTAGGCAAATGGTAAAATTATTAAAAGATGTTAAAGATAGCTGCCGAACTAGGCATTCCAAGCTTAGAAAGCAAATATTAGAAAGATAAAATACTGATTATTCATAAAAAAATACTACTATGCTGAAAAAACTGTTTGGCGACCCTAATGCACGAAAACTAAAGAAATTTCAACCACTGGTAGCAGAGATTAATCTCATCGAAGAAGATATCAAGGATTTGTCTGATGAGGATTTGAAAGCCAAGACGGTAGAATTTCGCGAGCAGTTAGCTAAAGCGAAAAATGATGAAGAAACTAAAGAAATTTTGGACGATATTTTACCCGAAGCCTACGCTGTGGTTAGAGAGGCGGGAATTCGTGTTTTGGGGATGCGTCACTACGACGTACAGTTACTTGGTGGCATAGTATTACACAAAGGGCAAATCGCGGAGATGAAGACAGGGGAAGGTAAAACCCTAGTATGTACCCTTCCTGCCTATCTTAATGGTTTGACTGGGAAAGGCGTTCACGTAGTTACAGTCAACGATTATCTAGCCCGAAGAGACGCGGAATGGATGGGACAAGTCCACCGTTTTCTTGGTTTGAGCGTGGGGTTAATTCAAGCGGGAATGAGTCCTACAGAAAGAAGAAAAAACTATGCCTGTGATATTACCTATACAACCAACAGTGAGTTGGGTTTTGATTTCTTGCGGGATAACATGGCTGTCTCGATGGAAGAAGTTGTACAGCGTCCCTTCAACTACTGTGTAATTGACGAGGTAGATTCAGTACTAATTGACGAAGCCAGAACGCCCCTAATTATTTCGGGTCAAGTAGAACGTCCTACAGAAAAGTATCTCTATGCAGCTCAAGTAGCCGAACAGCTTATCAGACAAGATGAAGAATACGACGAAGAAATAAATGGTGAAGAGGGAGTTGGAGATTATGAGGTAGATGAAAAAGCCCGTAATGTCTTAATGACTGATGAGGGTTTTGCCCACGCTGAAGAAATTTTAGGAGTAACAGACTTATACGATCCTGAAAATCCTTGGGCGCACTATATTTCTAACGCGATCAAAGCCAAAGAGCTTTTTACCAAAGACGTTAACTACATGATACGTAACGACGAGATTGTGATCGTCGATGAATTTACAGGTAGGGTTCTAGCTGGAAGACGCTGGAGTGATGGCTTACACCAAGCAATTGAAGCAAAAGAAAGTGTGCCAATTCAAAAAGAAACTCAAACCCTAGCAAGTATTACCTATCAAAACTTTTTCTTGCTTTATCCCACTCTTGCAGGAATGACTGGTACGGCTAAAACCGAGGAAACTGAATTTGAAAAAGTTTACAATCTTCAGGTAACAATTATTCCAACCAACAAACCTGCCAAACGTGCTGATTTGGCTGATGTAGTCTACAAAAAAGAAATTGGGAAATGGCAAGCGGTAGCAGAGGACACTGCTAATATGCACTCGTTAGGTCGTCCTGTATTAGTAGGTACAACTAGTGTAGAAAAGTCAGAATTAATTTCTCAGTTGCTACAAGAAAAAGGTATCGAACATCAGTTGCTTAATGCTAAACCCGAAAACGTAGAACGGGAATCAGAAATCGTTGCTCAAGCTGGACGCAAAACTGCTGTAACTATTGCTACTAATATGGCTGGTCGAGGTACAGACATTATCTTGGGTGGTAATGCTGACTATATGGCTAGGCTCAAAGTCAGAGAGTACTTTATGCCCAAAATAGTAATTCCTGAAGACGACAACCTGATGGCAAACGTCCCTGGAATAGACATGAAAAAAGATTCTCCCAAAGGTTTTGCTGGCGGTAACAACGGTAAGAAGGTCAAAACTTGGAAGGCTTCGCCCCAAATTTTCCCCACAGAGTTATCAGCCGAAACTGAAAATCTGCTCAAGGAAACTGTCAAATTTGCCGTGCAAAAATATGGCGAACAAAGTTTACCCGAACTAGACGCAGAAGAAAAAATTGCCGTTGCGGCAGAAAATGCTCCTGTGGACGATCCTGTATTGCAAAAACTAAGGGAAGCTTATAAAGCTATTCGTAAAGAATACGACGAATTTACCGATGACGTACACGATGAAGTGATTGCTTATGGCGGACTTCATGTAATTTGTACAGAGCGTCATGAATCTCGTCGAGTTGATAACCAACTACGTGGACGTGCAGGAAGACAAGGTGACCCTGGTTCGACAAGATTTTTCCTCAGTTTACAAGATAACCTACTAAGAATTTTTGGCGGCGATCGCGTTGAAAAACTCATGAATATGATGCGGGTTGAGGACGATATGCCCATTGAGTCCAAAATGCTCACCAATTCTCTAGAAGGAGCCCAAAAGAAAGTAGAGACTTTTTACTACGATACTCGCAAACAAGTCTTTGAATACGACGAAGTGATGAACAATCAGCGTCGTGCTATTTATGCCGAACGCCGTCGAGTATTAGAAGGACTAGACCTCAAAGAGCAGGTAATTCAATACGCCGAGAAAACTATGGGGGAAATTGTTGATGCTTACGTTAATCCAGAATTACCCCCTGAAGAATGGAAGCTAGACAAGATGGTAGACAAAGCAAAAGAGTTTATCTATCTTCTAGAAGATGTTGAACCAGTTCATTTGGAAGACATGACCGTCAATGAGATGAAAACCTTCCTTTGCGAAGAAGTTCGTAAGGCTTATGACATCAAAGAGCATCAAATTGACAGTATGCAGCCAGGATTGATGCGTCAGGCAGAAAGATTCTTTATCCTACAACAGATTGACACTCTCTGGCGCGAACATCTTCAGGCGATGGATGCTTTACGCGAGTCCATTGGTTTAAGGGGTTATGGACAAAAAGATCCTTTAATTGAATACAAACAAGAAGGTTATGAAATGTTCTTGGAAATGATGATTGATATTCGTCGTAACGTCGTTTATTCTCTCTTCCAATTCCAGCCTCAAACTCCTCCACCACAACCAGCTGAACCTCAAGCTCAAACAGTGTAACAGGATTAATCACAATCAAATTATTAACTATTTAGTCAGCACTCGTTGCTGACTTTTTTTGTGTTGCTAATTAATCAAATTCGGCACAACTATGAACATTAACCTAACGTCAGTTCTGGTTAACAGGATTGATTGGTTGGGATAGCTATTAGCACGCGCTCTCTGCGCGTC
>CAKZYI010000568.1 GCA_937884735.1 uncultured Pleurocapsa sp. | reverse complement strand
CGAACTTCCAAACTTCTAAGTGCTTCATAAGCCCAGTCTGTAGGAGAAACATCTCTTAGCTGATTGATATTGGTGACTTGACCCAAAGCATCATCATTTTCAGGCGTACTATAGCGATCGATTTGATTCAGTAAGCTGCTATCGACAGAATAATCTACTGTCTGAGCATAAGTTTTAGTTGCTTTTGAACTTAATAATAAGGCAACTGTACTAATAATTAAGCCAGTATTAATACTGAGAACTAATAATTTTTTTAATATGTTTGAATTAGGTTTATTTTCTGCTGATGAGTTTTTTTGTTCTATATAATTAACTACTGTCATATTTTTCCTCACTCAAGCTTTAAAAGCTGAAAAACCACTTACCCATAGTTCCCACTTTTACGAAAAAAGAAACATTTCCTAGATAAAAAAACTGATATTTTTACTTGTAGATAAATATTTTAAGTTTTTTTTATCAGTATTAATCAGCATTAACTTTTGCTAAAAAAGCATTTTTTCAGCATTTTTACTTAAATTAAAATTATTTTCTATATTAAAAAAGCATAAAACCCAGCTTTTAAAAGTTGAGTTTTTTTAATGAATTATTGCTTCGATCTAAACTAGATCCACATCACAGCTTTTCTCTTATTTTTCACTTAATTTGTAAATACTCTATGACTAGTTTCATTAGCTAAAGTACTTCATCTATAGGATTTTGCAATTAATAAAAGCTATATAGATAAAGTCACCTAACTAAATTGAATTTTAAACTGTCGATATATATTAATTGACATAAATCCAATGTTTTACGAAATGCAATTTAAATCAGGAAAACTCAGTCAGTTTGCTACAACTGACTATTCTCCTAGCTCTGTATCATTTTTAAATAATTTAGATAATGCGGCTATTATTTTTGATGATAGTCAAAATTGTTTATTTCTAAATTCAGCAGCGGAAAAGATTTTAGGAGATCGTCTAAATGATATTTCGCTGATAGGAGATTGGATTCGCTCAAAAATAGAATATATCGTACAGGAATCTATAGTTGTTTCATCAAAAGAGTTACCATCAATTTTGGTTGATTCTTGTACAGAAAACCTAGATAATTTAGAGGTTCTTGTTAGTAAGCTAGACGTATCCGATGAGCTTTGGCAAGAATTGCATAATAGAGAATCTGTGATAATGAAAAATTCTTATGCAGAATTAGGAAATGCTTCTGCGATTAATAGCGAAAAATCGAACTCTTCAATTATCTATGATTCCAATTACGATACTCTTACGGGATTGCCTAACTATAATTTACTATTTGCTTATATAGAGCAAGAAATTTGTTTTGCCAGACAGCAACCCAACTATGAATTTACGATTCTGTTTATTGATATCAATCGTTTCAAAGTAATCAATAGCAGCTTAGGCAGAATTTTGGGAGATCGCCTATTAGTAGCAGTTTCAAGAAGACTACAAGATTGTTTGCGTTCTCATGATTTTATTGCCCGTATGGGAAATGATGAATTTGCGATCTTGCTAAGTAATGTAGAGCATTTAGAATATGCAACTAATGTTGCCGAAAGAATTTATAGAGAACTATGTATCCCTTTTAATCTGGGCGGTTATGAGGTATTTATTGAAGCTAGTATTGGTATTGCACCAGGCAACTAACACTATACTCAACCAGAAAATCTATTGAGAGATGCAGAATAAGCTGTTTCTGATGCCAAAAGACACAAGAAATCTCATTATCAGGTGTTTAATAAATCTATGCGCGGTAGAGCTTTAACTTTATTGCAATTAGAAAATGATTTGAGAAGAGCAATCAAAAGAAAAGAGTTTATTCTGCATTATCAGCCTATAGTATCTTTAGGAAATGACAAGATACAGGGATTTGAAGTATTGGTGCGATGGCGACATCCAGATAAAGGATTGATTGCGCCAGGAGAGTTTATTAGCCTGGCTGAAGAAACAGGATTAATTGTTCCTTTAGGCTTTTGGGTTCTAAAAGAAGCCTGCACTCAAATGCGTGCTTGGCAAATAAAGTATGGTGGCTTAACTACTTGGAAAGTAAGTGTCAATATATCTAGCAAGCAATTAGCTTTACCCAATTTTGTGGCTCAAGTAAAGCAAGTTTTGCAAGAAACAGAACTAAATCCTCACAATCTTAAATTAGAAATTACGGAAAGCTCGTTAGTAGAAGACGCTAATAATACAATTGCTATTCTTCAAGACTTAAAAGCCATCGGAATTGAATTTTCCCTAGATGATTTTGGTACGGGTTATTCTTCTTTAAGCTATCTGCATCAGTTTCCTTTCGACACCCTTAAAATAGATCGCTCTTTTGTTAATAGCATCAATAATAATGCAGATAAATTAGGCATTGTTAGAGCAATTGTCACTTTGGCTAACAATTTGGGTATGGATACCATTGCCGAAGGTATTGAGACTGTAAAGCAGCTAGCCCAATTAAAAGCATTGAAATGCCAGTATGGTCAAGGATATTTTCTATCTAAACCTTTGGATAAAGAAATTGTCGAACATATAATCTCTTCGGAAATTGCTAATGCTCAAACGGTAGATGTAGAAGACCATAAATCGATCATAGACGAACAAATAGCAAGAGAGCAACTTTTATTTCACATCGAACAATTACGTCAGGAATTAGAAGAAGTGAAGCTAGAAAAAGCAGATCTAGAAATTATGCTAGATACTACTACCGAACATGCAGACATAGTAGAATCCCAACTACATAATGAAATTTGCGATCGCCAAAAAGCTCAAGCTGCTCTTAGTTTAGCTAATCGAGAACTAGAAAAACTTAGTGTATTAGATAGTTTGACTCAAGTAGCTAATCGTCGCCGTTTTGATGACTATCTACTTCAAGAATGGCGCAAATTAAAAGAAGAAGCTCCTATTTCTTTGATTTTATGTGACATCGACTACTTCAAATTATATAACGATACCTATGGTCATCCTATAGGAGATTATTGTTTACAACAGGTGGCTCTAGCAATTGAATGAATCGTAGAGTCAACTCCTGGTTTAGTTGCTCGCTATGGCGGAGAAGAATTTGGCATTATTTTACCCAACACCAATCCTGCAAAAGCTTTTAAAGTTGCTCAAAAAATTGCCATCAATGTCAATCAACTACATATTACTCACGAAAAGTCACTAGTAAATGATTATGTGACGATCAGTTTAGGAGTACATAGTCTAATTCCTAGTGCTGACTCTACACCCGAATTGCTAATTGCTCTAGCAGATAAAGCATTATATGAAGCAAAAGAAAGAGGCAGAAATCGGGCGTTTCTTTATGAAGAATAAGGGATAAGGAACAAGGAACAGTTATAGGTTATGGGTTATAGGTTATGGGTTATAGGTTATGATATCCCGAACTAAATTTACTTAAGTTATTTTTAAGCCAGGCTGCATCAATAGTGCGATCGCAAATTATTTCCAAAACTCTAATTCCCTTGCTAGGTATGTTTTTTAGCAGTCTTTCTAATTGTTGCCAACTAGTTATAGTTTGATACTCTACACCATAAACTAGACAGAGTTTGCCTATGTCTATTGATTGAGGCGTTGCAAAATATTCTTCAAATTTAGCAGAATAATCAGCTATGGGTAGCATTTCAAAAATCCCGCCACCATTGTTGTTGATTACCACTATAGTTAAGTGTCCCTTAAACTTACGAGAAATCAGAAAACCATTAGTATCGTGTAATAGTGCCAAATCTCCTGTAAGCAATACTCCTCTATCTTGATGTGCAATTCCTAAAGCAGTGGAGAGAGTACCATCAATTCCATTTGCACCGCGACTAAAATAAGGCACGATTTTATTATTGTTGGGTTGCCAAAAGTATTCTGCATTGCGTACTGACATACTATTGGCTAAAAATATGGGCGTAGTGCTTGGTAGGCTTCGAGATATTAACCAGGCTGCTTTCCCTTCGTATAATGTATCAATATAGTGAAGATGACCATCTATTTTTTTTCTAGTATGGGCTTCTTTTTCACTCCACTTTTGACAATATTGTGAGAGGGAAGAAGGTTTCAAATTAGAGTCTAAACTACTAACAAACTGTTCGATAGAACTATGCAAATGAATAGTTCTACCATGTAAAGGATCGAAATTGTCATATCTCGAATCAATTACCCAACGTTCGACATCAATATCATTAATCCATTGCCGAAGTTGCTTACTGGTGGGAAGTTCGCCAAGCTGAATTACTATATCGGGAACAAATTCTTTTGCTATTTTAGCGTGACGCAAAATCGAATCATAAGTAGAGATTAAATAAGGATTTAAGTCTGCATAATTCCGAATAGGAGACAAGGCTTCTCCCAATACGGGAAAAGACAATAGTTTAGATAAAAAAGCGATCGCTTGGCAATATGCTTGAGGATCTTTAGGTTGAGCTAAACCTGCAATAATAATGCCTGACTTCTGCCGCCAATTATCTATTGGTACGGTGATATGAGACGAACTAATTAAAACACTACTAGTTACTGCACTGAAAAAATCTTTAGCTACAAATTTGGTTTTTAACTGGGCTAGTTCTGGCTGAACTATAGGAGCTAGAGGCTTACGAAAAGGTAAATTAAGATGTATCACTCCAGGGATGGGAAACAATGATTGTTCCCAAGCTTGAACTATGTTTTGCCGCAAATAGCATAGCATTCCTATATCTGCTTCAGGCAAAGCAAGTTCGCACTGCCAATTTGGAAGATTTCCATACAGTTTGACCTGATCGATAGTTTGCCCTGCATGACAATGGCGTAATTCTGCGGGGCGATCGGCAGTTAAAATAATTAAAGGTATACAGCTTTCTTTTGCTTCAATTACTGCGGGATAAAAATTAGCTCCTGCTGTGCCAGAAGTACAAATCAACGCAGTTGGCAAACCTGTTTTTTTAGCTTTACCCAAGGCAAAAAAAGCTGCGGAGCGTTCGTCTTGAATTGGAATAGTTTCAATGTGAGGATGATTGGCAAAAGCTACGGTTAAAGGAGTTGAGCGCGAACCTGGGCAAATTATTGCCATAGTCATACCGCAACGATGAAATGTCTCCGCTATTACCGATGCCCAAATGGTATTTGTGTTACGAAAATCAACTATCAATGATTAATTATCAACTATACTAATGCTTTTAAAAGAGATTGTAGTTTGAGCTGTACTTCAGCAAATTCTTTGTTGGGGTTAGAACCTGAAACAATACCTGCTCCTGCATACAGTCTAGCGCGATCGCCATCAATTAGTGCCGAACGAATACCTACGATAAATTCACCATTTCCTTCATAATCTACCCAACCCAATGGTGCTGCATACAAAGAGCGATCAAATTTCTCGTAGTGACGAATTTTTTCACAGGCTATTTCTGTCGATACTCCCGCTACGGCAGGAGTGGGGTGCAAAAGAGCTACTATTTCTAAAGGTTCAATATCTGCTGGTAAATGAGCATAGATAGGTGTCCATAGATGTTGAATATTAGATAGCTTGAGCAGCTGTAAAGGTAGCTGTTGGGGTTTTAAGCCAACGCTTCGTAAGCGATCCATCATAAAATCACTAACGGCTTTGTGCTCTCGTTTTTCTTTACGATTTTTGAGTAGAAGATTCGCCAAATGTAAAGCTTCTGTGTTGTTTGCCCCTCTTGGTGCGGAACCTGCTAGGGCATCAGTAACAAGCTGTCTATTCTGTACGCTAATCAATCGTTCTGGGCTAGCACCAATAAAATACTGTCCCTCACCATTACTAGTAGAGAAAATATAACAGTCTGGATGAAGCTGCCGTAGATTGCTCAAAGACTCTACAATCTTGAAAGGTTGTGCCGACTTGATTTCTGTAGTGTGGGCGATAACAATTTTGCTCAATTTATCTAGTGCAATTTCGTCTAAAGCCGAGGTGACAACAGATTTAAAATAATTAGAGTCTTGATGTTGTTCTCTATCTGTGGATAACAGGCTATTTCCTTTGTCAATATTTATCTCCTTCAAACCAGCCCAATTAGTGTTATCTAATTCT
Source organism: uncultured Pleurocapsa sp. (assembly GCA_937884735.1). Taxonomy (GTDB): domain Bacteria; phylum Cyanobacteriota; class Cyanobacteriia; order Cyanobacteriales; family Xenococcaceae; genus Waterburya. Next base: position 1,816 of record CAKZYI010000568.1, on the reverse strand, counting down.
TGCTTTATTTTCTCAACAATTTGGCTTTCTTGCTGGTTTTTAAGGATAGGAAAATTAACAATAAAGCAGCAATTTTTATTCTTTTTGACTGCTTGAAAACGGGGTAAAAATAATGTTCCAGATTTAAATGGGGGAGAAGATTCTATATCCTTAAAAAAAGTAAAGCTGCAAAATACACTTGGCTTGCCAATTCCTAAATTATTGTCTCCTTTTCTAATAATTTGCTGAAAGCATTCTTCTATGAAATCTTGCGCTACACTAAATCTAGAACTTGACTCAGTATAGTTGCTCTTTGTTATGCCCCAAGCCGCCACAGCCTCTTGCTTACTACAATTTTCCCAATAAAAATGTAACGTATTATTATGGTTTAATTTTTGTAAACAGGCTAAAGGATCGACACCAGGAACTTGATAGGCAAAACTAACAATTTTAGTATCTTTTGTTACTGTGTATTCTAAATTATTGTTATTACTGTGCCAAAAGTTTTCAAATTCTGTACTATCATTACCATCTAAAATTAAATCATTAGATTGAGTTACAAAGGACATGGAGCTTTTAGATTGTGTCATTCCCAAAAAAAGTCGGCAGCAATATTATAAAAAAATATTAAATTAGCTGTTAATTAGTTATTTAACTAATAAAAAAAGTAAATTTATGATATACATTATAGGCTACTGCCTGCAATAGTCCTAGTGCTGCTGAGTCGAAGTGGAGGTAGCAACCTAAAGATAAACTTTCGTGAAACTAGATCAACTATATCCGCATATACCTGATAGGGTACAAAAGACCGTAATTTGATATACGGTGCAGTCATAACTGTTGACCCTTGTCTTATTTCCATGACTACCAAGCAAATAAGTAAAAAAAATCATCGTTTATGGCTTGCTGCCATAAAGCCACCAATCTATAGCGTGGCGATCGCACCTATTGCGGTAGGAACATCTGTTGCCTGGTTTCAAACTGGTATTTTTCAACCTCAAGTGTTTTTTATCTTTCTTGGATCGGCGATTTTAATCATTGCATGGCTAAATCTAAGTAACGACGTTTTTGACTCAGATACAGGTATCGATGTTAATAAAGCTCATTCGGTAGTAAACTTGACGGGTAACAAATCCTTAGTTTTCTCGATAGCTAATCTTTGCTTGGGTTTGGGAATAGGTGGCATCGTTGCTTTGTCTTGGTGGCAACAAGATTGGACTGTATTAAGATTGGTTTTACTGTGTTGTTTTCTGGGATATACCTATCAAGGACCTCCTTTTAGATTAGGATACTTGGGATTAGGGGAAATAATTTGCTTTTTTACTTTTGGACCTGGTGCAGTATCTGCTGCTTATTATGCCCAAACTCAGACATTTTCTGGCAGTAATTTGGCTATATCTAGTCTTATTGGCATTAGCACCTCTATTATTCTTTTTTGTTCTCACTTTCATCAGGTAAAAGATGATTTAGCAGCAGGAAAGCGATCGCCTATAGTCCGTTTGGGTACAGGTATGGGTGCAAAGGTATTAGCGATCACAATTATAAGCATCTATATTGCAACACTAATTTTAATTGCTACTGGAGCTTTACCAATGTTAAGCCTAATCATTTTTGGTAGCTTACCTTTTGCCTATCAGCTAGTTAGTCATGTCAATCAAAATCACGCTGCTCCTGATAAGGTAAAAAATAGCAAGTTTATTGCCGTTAATTTATATCTTTCTAGCTCCTTGCTATTAATCCTCGCACTAGTCTTAAATTCTTATGTCTAAAAAAGTTATTCGTACCGATAAAGCCCCCGCACCTGTTGGTCCTTATAATCAAGCGATCGCAACTTCGG
>CAKZYI010000567.1 GCA_937884735.1 uncultured Pleurocapsa sp. | reverse complement strand
TCTTTGACAGTTTCTTTGATAGCTTCGGCAACTAGAGTCGCTCCTGCCAGATGAGTATGGGGGAGTATAACAACAAATTCCTCTCCTCCATAACGGGAAAGTACATCTCCAGATCTTTTAAGCACCTTAGAAATCGCTTTGGCGATTAGTTGCAAACATCGATCGCCTTGTTGATGACCATAGGTATCGTTGTAGATTTTAAAATAGTCTACATCGCACATAATCAACGACAGGGGCGCGGAAATCCGTTTTAGCCTACGCCACTCCAGATTGAGCTGTTGGTCAAAGTAACGGCGATTGTAGACCTTGGTGAGGGAGTCTACGACCGCTAACTGAGATATTTTTTGATGTAGCTGTCCTTGTTTAATGGCGATCGCCAGTTGAGTAGTCAACTCTTTTAAAAAGCTAATTTCTTCAGGTTGCCATTGTTGAGGAGACTGATAGCGTTCGGCAATTAGCCATCCGTATAGAGAGTTTCGATTCGTAGCATCATCTTTGGTCAAAATTGAAGTTGAAGAACTCAGGGGCAGATCTATATGACCGATTAAAATAGGTACAATTAGCCTAGCATTGGACTTCAAAATATCAGTGCTGCGATCGCAAACCGACGATTCTTGCTGTTGATAGATGCGGACATTTCCTTGCAAATAAGATTGATACTCTTGGCGACTGGAGCAGAGAGAGCTATGGGATATGGTTTGTTTTGTTTCTGGCGTAATTTTTTCTAAAGAAGAGCAAGAGCGAATTTCAATATCTTGTTCTTTTATTTGAGCCAAGGTAACAAGATCGCAGTTAAGAAAAGATCTAATTTCATTGGTTGCGGTTTTTAAAATCAAATCCAAGTCTAAGGAACGTCGAATGCGATCGCTGATTTCGTATAATAGTTTTTGTCTGGCAATATCTTTGGCTAAATGCTGATGCAAACTCTGGAGAGAAAGATGAGTTTGAATCCGTGCCAACAATTCTTGTTCTTCAATAGGTTTGGTAATATAGTCCACTGCCCCCAACATCAAGCCCTGTACTTTTTCTTCGGGCTGCGCCAAGGCAGTCATAAAAATAATCGGAATATCTTTGGTACTAGAATTAGTTTTTAAATAACGGCAAGTTGCAAATCCATCAAGCTCCGGCATCATTACATCTAAGATGATTAAGTCAGGCTGCATTGCTTCTGCTACTTTCAAAGCTTTTTTGCCATTTTGAGCAATCAAAATTTTATAGCCAACATTATTTAAATAATTGAACAGTAGCTGCAAAATATTAGGAGTATCATCAACAATCAGAATTGTTTGAGATGACAAAGAAGCTATGGGTTTGCTCATGCAAAATTCTTCTATACTGTGATTTAGATTACATACAGTATTTCTAACTGACATTATATTGATTGGTAATGGGTTTAATTGCTGATATTTCCAGATCTAGCAGTTAAGATAAATAAAATTTGTTCTCTGTAAAAACACTGAATGTAATTAGTATAAATGCTATTTTATTATCAATAATTAGCAAGAAGGTCAGTGTATACAATTAAATAGAGCAGCACTACAATAATTCAGCTAATAAATAGATTACTTTTTCTGCTTAAGCAATAATGCTTAAGCAGAAAATAAGCATGTTGAATGTTACATTCAAGATTTGTTGTTTAAGAAATTTTCGAGAAAAGATTCGAGCTGGTTTTGTTGAAAGCTGCTAGCAAGCTGCTTTATTTCCTGGGCAAAACTAGTATACTTAGCTTCCAATTCTACTAGAGAGTCTATTTTTGCTTCTACAGCCTGTAAATCGCCAAAGCTAACTAGCTCTAGCAAACGCACTATTTCTTTTTGAGAAGGAACATCCAAAGTTGATGAAATATTTTCAGCAGCAGTAGTAGTTTTGTCTGCTTGCCAATCTAAATCAAGGTAGTTTTCTAATAAATCTAACAGCTTTTCTAAATCGAAAGGCTTGGATAAAAATTCATCGCACTCAACCTCATCGGGCTGAACAATCATTTGACTGTTAGCAGAGATCATAAAGATCGGAATATCTTTGAGCAAGGGTTGCTGTTTAATTCTGGCAATCATTTCTTTACCATTCATCACGGGCATAACTAAATCGGTCAAAATAGCATCAGGCTGAAAAGTTTTGGCTATGGCAATAGCGATCGCGCCATTGGGGGCTTCTTCGACGGTAAAACCTAATGGTTGTAACAGCCCTAGCAATAGAATTCGAGTCTCTTCATTGTCGTCTACGATTAATATTTTTTGGGGGCTTTGTAGGCGACGAGATTGTTGCCTGTCAAATCGATTAGAAGTTACTATGGGCAAATTTTCTACTGCAGGTAATTCTAGATCGAACCAAAATTTGCTGCCTCGATCTTCTTGGCTTTCTATTTGAATCTGACTGTTCATTAATCGAACAATGTTTTGACTAATGGTTAAACCTAATCCCGTACCCTTATATTTAGCCGTATTGCTGTTTAATTGTTCAAAGGGAGAAAAAATATCAGCCAGTTTGTCTTGAGGAATACCAACCCCTGTATCTTCTACTTCAAAGCGAATTTTTTGAATACCCGTGCTTTTTTCTCGACTGATATTTGCGTCTTCAGGGATACATCCAACCTTGAGGGTAACTCTACCAGCATCGGTAAATTTAATCGCATTACCAATTAAATTATATAAAACCTGTCTTAATCGATTGAGATCTCCGTTGACGGAAATGGGCAAAGCAGGGGAAAAAATAGTAGATAGCTTGATGCCCTTTTCTTGGGCGCGAATACGTAGGGTAGTAACGATTTGAGATAAGAAAGAAACAAGATTAAAATCTTCTGATTCTAGTTTTAGCTGGTTGGCGGTAATTTTGGAGAAGTCAAGAATATCATTAATCAGAGTTAGTAAATGTTCTCCTGATTGATGGACAACGTTAGCATAATGTAGTCTTCGAGAGGGAAGCAAAGAGTCTTTTTGTAGAAGTTTGGCAAAACCCAAAATGCTAGTTAAAGGAGTTCGTAATTCGTGGCTCATATGAGCGATAAAATTATCCTTGGCTTGGTTAGCTTGTTTGAGTTTGGTTCTACTTTCCTCAAGGGCGGTTTCAGCGCGTTTGCGATCGCTAATATCTTCAATTACCGAGATAAAATATTCTGGCTTTCCCCAACTGTCTTTGACCAAAGATACGGTAAGATTGCTCCAGATAATCGAGCGATCGCTTTTAAGATAGCGTTTCTCCATGGAATAGTTGTCAATTTCTCCTTTTAGCATCTGTCGAACATATTCAACATCGACAGCTAAATCTTGGGGATGGGTAATCTCTTGGAAAGTCAAATTAACCAAGGTGCTGTTGTCGTAACCCAAAATATGACACAGACGCTGATTGACCTGAATAAATTCACCTCCTGGAGATACATGGGCGACTCCTACTGCTGCTTGTTCAAAGGCATTGCGGAAGCGGATTTCACTTACTTTTAAGGCTTCTTCTGCTCGGACAGAAGCGATCGAATTACCAATATCTCTCGCCATTAGTTCGACAATTTCTTTTTCCTCTTCAGTAAATTCTGTTTTTCTAGCATTAGTATCAGAAAAGTTTAATGTGCCGTGTAGCCTACCGTTGACCAAGATTGGCGTACTAATAAACGACTCTAACTTTAAGTTGAGATATACGGGATGGTTTTTCATGGCTTCGATTTCACCCACCCGATTGTAGGTAATAGTAGATCGAGTTTCAATTACTTCGGCACAGTAAGTCTGGGCATAAGAAGTTTCGTAGCCAACTGCCAAATCTAGAGGTGATTCTATCGCCGCAATTTTATATGTATCTTGGTTGATTTGGCTGACAATTCCCGTAGAGAGCTTGAACATGTGACATCCCGCCTGAAGATAGTCGGCATACAAGTCTTCTATCTGTTCGTGATGAGCGATCGCCAGACGATGAATTTGCTGTAGGCGATCGCTAAATAAAGCGAGGGTTTGAGTGCGTTCGGTTACTCTATTTTCGAGATCCAAGTTGGTTTGCTTTAATTCTTCTCGAGTTTTTTTGAGTTCGCTGATTTCTCTTCCTTCAAGAATTAACTGCACGACTTTTCCTGTATCATCGAGTACGGGTTTAATGGAAAAGTCAATGGTGGCGACTCGAGCTTTTGCACCCAAAATATCTACTTCATAACGCACAAATTCTCCTTTTGCTGCCCGTGCGATCGCATTTTTTAACTGTTCTTGAGTGGCATCGGAGATTGTCCACCATTTTACTTCACAAAAGGGTTTATTTAGCACGTCTTCTAAAGTCAATCCACCAAATTCTAGGGCAGTTCGATTTGCCTCTAGGGTAATTCCAGCAGGAGTCAAAACTCCAATAAACTGGAACATGGAGTTGAAAATTGCTTGAAAACTTCGTTCTCTCTCTTTTAGAGCAAACTGTGCTTTTTTCGTTTCGTTGATTTTGACAAAGGTAATTACCAGTCCTTTATCTTCTAATTTACCTGCTTGATAAAGGTTGATTCCCATCAAGAAGTAGTCGTTTTTTTGCTTGAGTCTAACTTCTAATTCTTGAGATTGTTTGGTTTCTAATACGTCTTGTAATAAATCTAATAAGTTGGGACATTCAATTTTCCAAAATAGCTCTGACAAAGGACGCTCGACATCTGTATGACGTAAAGCAAATACTTCTGAGGCTGCGGGCGTAAATTTACGAATTCTCAACTGTCGATCGAGAAAAATAACGCCAATTTTTGTGCTTTGAAGCAGATTATCTAGGTCGTTGCCCAATTCGGTAAGCTGTTGAATCTTGGACTGATACTCAGCGTTGACCGTATGCATCTCTTCGTTAACCGAGTGTAATTCTTCGTTGGTACTTTGCAGCTCTTCATTAGAAGCAATCAATTCCTCATTGGAAGCCTGTTGTTCTTCGTTGGTGCTTTCTAATTCTTCAACTATTGCCTGTAAATTTTCACGGGTATACTGTAGCTCTAGTTCTAGTTCATTAATTCTTTGTTGAGCTTGACTACTGGTTTCAAACTCTTCTACAAATGAAGATGGAGCGACAATTGCTTCTGGCTCTATTTTGACTATATACAAATCGTCTTGGGAATCAATGGCTGGTGGTAAAACCTGTATATTCACCTGATGAACTTCTGAGGCTACGCTTATTTTGATTCCTCGATAGGTAACAGCCTGTTTCTTTTTTCTGGCTCGATGTAAAGCCGTATTTAAAGGTAGCTGGAGGGGCAAAATCACCATCTACGTAATATCGAGAGTAATTTCTCCATTGGGTGTTTTAAAAATATGTTGGGCATCACCACCAACATAAAGTAGATGATTCTGTCGATTTACCGCCAGGGCGATGGCATTATCATCCTGTAAAATACGTTTGAGAGTTTGCTCTTTAATTGATTCTTTGAGATACTCATCAGACTTTGTTTTTCTATTTATAGAATAGCGAGGTGCAGTCCGAAAGCTATTTGAAGCAAGAAAAGGTAATCGAACATTTCTTCTTTTTTGATAAAGCTTCCACTTTTTATTGAGGGGTTGAAATTCAGAATCAAAACTTCCTGTGGTTTCTGCTTCTCCCAAAAATAGAGTTCCTTGGTGAATCTAGGAAAAGTGTAGATCGCGATTTACTTTGTTTTGTAAGCTTGACTGCATATAGATCAGCACGTTGCGGC
>CAKZYI010000566.1 GCA_937884735.1 uncultured Pleurocapsa sp. | reverse complement strand
AGAAGGTACTGAAGCAGAAATAAATGTTTCAAAAGCTATTTTACTTAATAATAAAATTAGAAACTGGAACATATACAATGCTCCTAGTAATCACAATTTGATTTCAGCAGAATAAATTTAAATAAATAGAAATAAACGAAAAAATATAATAAACAGCTTAGTAATGCTCGAATCTATTATTAATACAATCAACTCTTTAGGATATGTAGGAATTGCTTTATTGATGGCATTAGAAAATATAATTCCGCCAATTCCTTCAGAATTAATTATGCCATTAGCAGGATTTACTATTACCCAAGGGAAGATGAACTTTATCGGAGTAATTATTGCTGGAACTATTGGTTCAGTATTGGGTGCAACTCCTTGGTATTTCCTAGGAAAATCATGGGGATTAAAAAGAACAAAAAAGATTGCCGATCGCTATGGAAAATGGCTTACGCTTTCAGGAAAAGATGTTGAAAAAGCAAAAATTTGGTTTGATCGCCGCGGCTACATAGCCACTGGTATTGGTCGTCTTGTTCCTGGGATTCGTACCTATATTTCCATACCCGCAGGTATTAGCAAAATGCCTCTTATACCTTTTTTATTCTATTCAACAATTGGCAGCATTTTTTGGGTGAGCTTTTTGACTGGCGCGGGCTATATTTTTGGAGCTAACTATGAAAAGGTTGGAACATATTTAAAGCCTATTTCTGTTATTGTTCTAATCGCAATTCTCGCTTTTGCTATTTACTGGATTATCAAAAGAAAAAGAACATCAGTCCGTCCAAGAAATTTTCATAACTAACAGCTTCATAACAAAGATTTAATCCACTGCCACTCTTGCACCAAACCTTCTTTGAGAGAAACTTGGGGTATATAATTTAAAATTTTCTCTGCTTTAGTAACATCTGCGCTAGTGTGGCGTGCATCCCCTGCCGCTTTATCAACATAGTCTTTTTTAATGGGATGCCCGATAACTTGTTCCATAATGGCTAACAATTCCATCAAAGTTACTCTGCTACCTCCACCAATATTGAAAACCTCCCCAATAGCTTCTGGTATTTCTCCTGCTGCCAAATTTGCCGCTACGGCATCGCTAACATAGGTATAGTCTCTAGTCTGTTGCCCATCACCATATATAGAAATAGCTTGATCGCTAATTGCTGCTTGGAAAAACTTATGAAACGCCATGTCAGGTCTTTGACGAGGACCATATACTGTAAAATAACGCAAAGCAGTTACGGGGACACCAAAGTTTTGTTGATATAGCCAGCACAGACGCTCTCCTGCCAACTTGGTAATCCCATAGGGAGATACAGGCTGAGGACACAAGGTTTCAGGGGTAGGCATTGTTACTGCATCACCATATATAGAAGAGCTTGAGGCATAAACAATTCTTTGGAGAGATTTGACCTGTTTTGCCCCTTCTAAAATAACTTGGGTGGCGTTAATATTTCTTTCTGTGTAATGATGAAAATCTTCTCCCCAGCTGGCTCTTACTCCAGCCTGTGCCGCTTGATGATAAACCACGTCCACCGACTGTAACAGCTCTTGCCAATCGAGGTCTTGAATATTGCCTTTAATTAATTTGAATTCTGGATATTTTTTTAAGTTAACTATATTGTTTTGCTTGAGTTGGGGACTATAATAGTTATTGAATTGATCGATACCTATTACTTTTGCTCCCTGTTCTAATAAAGCCTCTGCCAAGTGAGAGCCGATGAATCCCGCAACACCAGTAACAATGTGACTAACCATAAAGTTTTGCTTATATTAGCTTTAAATTTATTTATTTTTGAGTGAGAATAACCACTTTTGTTTTTTTTACAGCAAAAGATAACCTACTTTAAAAAGAGTTTCGTAAACTAAGAAAGGTTATTGCTACAAAAAACTGTAAACTATATCGGAAGTAATATTAAACCTCATAGAATATAAAACTAGGATAGTAGGTTTGTAGTTATTACGTCTTCTAACCTAATGATATGTAATTTGCACCCCTAACATTCTTAAAAATCATTTTTTTTATTTATGGTTTTTACCAGCGACCTACACGTTATTGAAACTAGACCTTTGTTAAGCCCTGCATTTATTAAAAGCGAATTCCCTTTAACCGAATCGATGGCACAGTTAGTTACTCAGACTCGTAGCCGTATTCGTAATATTTTGGAAGGAAAAGACCAAAGAATTTTGGTGGTGGTAGGCCCTTGTTCGATTCATGATGTGGAAGCAGCAGAGGAATATGGACAAAAATTGGTAAAATTGCGATCGCGATTCGCCGATACTTTGGAGATTGTAATGCGGGTTTATTTTGAAAAACCTCGCACGACCGTAGGTTGGAAAGGATTGATCAACGATCCTCATTTGAATAACAGCTATGATATCAACACGGGGTTGAGAATTGCCAGAAAGTTATTACTAGACTTGGCTAGTATTGGTTTGCCCGCAGCAACAGAATTGTTAGACCCTATTACTCCTCAATATATTGCCGATCTTATTTGCTGGACAGCCATTGGTGCCAGGACAACAGAAAGTCAAATTCATCGCCAAATGGCTTCTGGATTGTCCATGCCAGTCGGCTATAAAAACGGTACAGATGGAAGTTTTGCTGCCGCAATTAATGCCATGCTGACTGCTAAAATTTCCCATCATTTTCTGGGTATCAACCAAGATGGTTTGGCAAGTATTGTTAAGACAACGGGCAACCCTGACGGACACCTAGTTTTACGCGGTGGTGCAGCCAAGCCAAATTATGAAGCAACTGATATAAAAGCGGCGACTGATGCTTTGAAGCAAAAGGCGATGAATTCCCATCTGATGATTGATTGCAGTCATGGTAACAGCAGTAAAGACTATAACAAGCAGTCTGTAGTCTTAAATAGTATTTCCCAACAAATAGAAGCAGGATGTTCTAACATTATAGGGGTGATGATTGAAAGCCATCTAGTTGAAGGCAATCAATCTATTTCTCAAAATAAAAACGAACTTGTATACGGAAAAAGCATTACTGATGCCTGTGTTAGTTGGGATTCAACCGAGATTATGTTGCAGTCTTTAGCTGAGGCTGTAGCCAAGGGAAGACCAGGAATCAAACAAAATATGGCATCTGCTGTAGGTAAATAATTCATTCATGAGTAAATCTGCATTGACTCTAGCCCAGCGACAGCAGTTAATTGCAACTGCAACCAAAGCTCTAGATAACTCCTATGCACCCTATTCTAAATTTAAAGTGGGTGCAGCGGTGCTAACCAGCCAAGATAATATATTTGCGGGCTGTAATGTCGAAAACGCCTCTTATGGCTTGAGCATGTGTGCCGAAAGAAATGCGATCGCCAATGCCATAATTGGCGAAGGAAAGGATACAATAAAGATTAAAGCGATCGCTATAACCAACAACCAACAAGTTTCATGTTCTCCCTGCGGTGCTTGTCGGCAGGTAATCTGGGAATTCGGACAAGACGTAGAAGTTATTTTTTGGGGAACTAAAGGGTGGCAAAACTCCACCATTAGAGAATTATTACCAGTCGGTTTTACTCTGTAAATTTCTCTACAGTTAAGGTTTTAGAAGTTCATCTGTTGGATATATCCTAGTAAAGCTAGTTACTTAATCAATCAAGTCTCTCCATGAAGTCATATCTCGCCGCCGCTATTCAAATGACCAGCAAACCAGACCTAGCTAGAAACTTGGTCGAGGCAGAAGAATTAATCGATTTAGCAGTTCGTAGGGGCGCAGAATTGGTTAGCTTGCCAGAAAATTTTGCTTTTTTGGGTCGTGAGGTTGACAAAGTAGCTCAGGCTATAGAAATTGCCGATTAAACCGACCTGTTTCTGAAAAAAATGGCACAAAGATTCCAAATCACCATCTTAGGTGGTGGTTTTCCCGTGCCAGTAGCAGACAACCCTGAAAAAGCTTATAATACGGCTCTTTTAATTACTCCTGACGGTCAAAAAGCAGCTCAATATCAGAAGGTTCATCTATTTGACGTGGATGTTCCTGATGGCAATACCTATCAAGAATCGAGTACGGTTATGGCAGGGACAAAAATTCCTACCATCTATAGTTCAGCAAGTTTGGGTAAATTAGGATTGTCGATTTGCTATGATGTGCGTTTTCCTGAGCTTTATCGCCAGTTATCTCAGCAGGGTGCAGATGTGCTATTTATTCCTGCTGCTTTTACTGCTTTTACAGGCAAAGACCATTGGCAGGTATTGTTACAAGCAAGAGCAATTGAAAATACCTGTTATGTAATTGCCCCCGCTCAAACAGGAAACCATTACGAACGCCGCTATACCCACGGACATGCCATGATTATCGATCCTTGGGGCGTTATTCTAGCCGATGCAGGAAGTACCCCAGGAGTAGCCGTAGCAGAGATCAATCCCCAACGTTTACAGCAGGTGCGCCAGCAAATGCCTTCCCTACAACACAGAGTGTTTAAATAACGCGAATTGAGCTCACCCTGTTTGACTGAAACTGCTTACCAAGACTTAGACATTAATATTTTGAAGCTTCATTCGACGGTTTTGTAGGTGATATTGATGGCACTGCAATAGGTCCTGTAACTGCTGTTCCGTTCGCTCCAGAGGCTAATTTGGCAGTCTTGGTTCTGTTTGGTTTAATGGGATTTAATTACTATTACAAAAAACTTAAATCTTCAGATTCAAACTAATACAGTTCAAAAGTAATACTCAATTTTTTATGCAATGCTTCTACAATTTCATCTGCCGATTTCCGCTTACTAAATGGAAATTTTATACTTCTCTAAACTTATCAACCAACTATTGTTGGTATTTATCGTTATTCCAAGTACCCTCAACTACCTCACCATCAGCAAAAGTATAGACACCATTACCCTGTTTTTGACCGTTGAGAAATTCCCCTTGAAAAGTATCGCCGCTCTTGTAGTCGCAAACGGCACTACCGTTTAATTGTCCGTCTTTAAACGTTCCTTCGCATCTATCTCCATTCGCAAAGATATAGACACCCTGACCTTCATATTTACCCCCTGCAAATTCCCACTGATAGGTGTTGCCAGAAGCTTCAGTAAACGTTCCTTGTCCCGAAAACTTACCCTGACTCATTTGTCCTTTGTAGCTACTGCCATCAGCAAAAGTATATGTACCACTTCCTGATGGCTCGCCATTGGCAAACTCTCCTTCGTAGACATTGCTGTCAGCATATTTTCTTATTCCCTTGCAACTAAATTCTCCTGTGACAAAAGTACCCTGATAGCTACCACCACTCGCAAAATTATAAACACCCTCTCCTTCTGGCTTTCCGTTGACCAACTGTCCTTTAAAAGTGTCACCGTTGCCATAGGTGCATTTACCTTCGCCGTTTAATTGCCCGCCAGTAACTACCCCAGAGCAACTGTCGCCATTGGCATAAGTAAACGTTCCTTGTCCTGCTGGTTCACCATCTACGAATTGTCCTTCGTATTGACCGCCATCTGCACTAAGATAGACTCCTTGTCCGTTAGGCTGCACATTGTTGAAACTGCCTTCATAACGATAGCCGTTTTGATAAGTACTTACTCCTTCACCAGCGATCGCATCATTACTAAAAGCTACCT
>CAKZYI010000565.1 GCA_937884735.1 uncultured Pleurocapsa sp. | reverse complement strand
GTAAGCTTTGCTTGATCATAAAAGTGGTTATTTGTTTCGAATTCGTTGAATCCCCATTTCCCATAACATGATGGTGATAAAGATATGGATGGCCCAAACTGTGGCTGCCCCGAAGGTAGAAGCAATTTCTTCTGCATCCAATCAAATGACCAAACTAACGGAAAATCTATTTCTATTAGCTCGTGCGGATCAGGGACTCAATCTGCAACTAGAACCTGTAAATTTGAATGTTTTGCTAACGGATTTGATGCAACTATATAAACCACAAGCGGAGGCAAAACAATTAACCTGGCAATTAAAGTTAGAGCCAGAATTATTTTTATCGGGCGATCGCCTGTTATTAACTCAGCTATTTACTAACCTGATTCAAAATGCCCTACAATACACTGCTACTGGAGATTCCATAAACGTTAAAGGCCAAAAAATTAATTCACAGATTCACATCGAGATTGCCGATACGGGTATTGGCATCGCCTCAGAACATCTAGATAAAATATTTGAGCGATTTTGGCGTGCGGATAAATCTCGTTCTTATCAATCCAGTCGATCTGGGTTGGGACTAGCTATTGTCAAGGAAATAATTCGACTCCATCATGGAAAAGTATCTGTAGACAGCCAGCTAGGAAAAGGTAGTAATTTTACTCTTATTTTCCCCAGATAAATTCTGGGATTATAAAAAAGCGATCTTTTGGCAGGGCAATTTAAAACCTTCCCAAAACTTATAACTTAGTAAACAAATCAAAATCACGCTAATTTTGTGTCTAATAAATCATTTTTTTAGTGTTATTGGACAACATTGTTTGGAAACTGACTTATAAAATAGTTTTAGATTTCTAAGTATTTTTGATTCAAATTAATCACTAAATACGATCGCTTTTATTCAAGACAACTTCTGCTAAAGCCTTACTAATAGTCATGGCATCTGCACCTTGAAGATGGGCATTCTGACTTATATAACGTTTCCAGGCTTTTGTCCCTGGTTGTTCGGCGAATAGCTGTAGCATATGACGACTAATGGAATTAAGTCTTGTACCTTTGCTTACCTGATGTTCAATGTAGGGCAACATCGCCTCGACGATTTGATTGCGAGTTTTGGGCGTGACATCTTCACCATATATATCTCGATCTACCGTAGCAAATATATAAGGGCGATCGTAAGCAGCCCGCCCAACCATTACAGCATCCACTGATTTAAGATGTTCTTTTACCTGGAAAATATTAGTAATGCCGCCGTTTATTTCAATAAATAGATGGGGAAAATCTTGTTTAAGACGATAGACAGCTTCATAACGGAGAGGAGGTACATTACGGTTTTCTTTGGGACTCAAACCCTGTAGCCAAGCCTTACGGGCATGAACAGAAAAGTTGGTGCAGCCAGCATCAGCGACAATACGGACAAAGTTTACCATGTCTTCATAGCGATCACATTCGTCTACTCCGATACGATGTTTCACCGTCACGGGTATATCCACCGCCTGAGTCATGGCTTCTACCGCAGTGGCGACTAATTCTGGTTGTGTCATCAAGCAAGCACCAAAGTTGCCACTTTGAACCCGTGGACTGTGACAGCCAATGTTCAAGTTTATGGCATCATAACCCCAATCTACTCCTATTTTGGCACATTCAGCAAGTAAAGTATGATTATCTCCTCCTATCTGCAAAACTAAAGGTTTCTCTTCATAAGAAAAGTCCAAAAGCTTATAGCGATCGCCATTAATAATTGCTTGGCTAGTAATCATCTCTGTGTATAGCAAAACACGACGACTGATTTGCCGCATAAAATAGCGATAATGACGATCTGTACGATCCATCATGGGGGCGATACTTAGAGGATTATTAATCATTTCAATTACCCAGACAGATAAAACTCTATTCAACGACAATACACCATTCATGCAACTCATAAGTCACACAATTATTGACGATTAAAGGATCTTGTGCGACGATGCCTTTTGCTTCTTCTAGGGAATTGGCAGTAAAAATTAGCATTCCTCCGCCTAATTCTCCCCAATAACCTGTTTTTGCTTGATGTCCTTGTTCGATTAATTGACGAACATAATTTTTATGGTCGCCAACAAAGCGATCAAAAATATTTTTATTAACTATTCCTTTTTCTATTTTGACAAAAGTAGGCATGATTTTAAACTATTGTAGAAATGCTTACTAATTATATTTGGTATGAGTCTAATGGTATATTTGTAGTCGGTAAGTTTTTAAAATTTTAGTAAAACTTAAATGTTTATTAAAAAAATTTTAGGTATTGATAATAAATCGGCTATCAAAATTTCTATTGTTGGTGGTTCTAACTCTGTAATGAGAAGAGGTTATGGCAAATATTTAGATAGCTATCTTGGCGAAGCACTATCTCAAGACACTTCTTTGAAATATTATTCTTTGGGTGGTGTTCCTAGTCTTTATGGAGTAATGCAGCAAGAAAGACACGACCTTGCTGCCCAAAGCGATATTATATTTTTTGAATATTGTGTTAACGATCGTCATGCTATTGAAATAGACCAATATTCTTTAGAATTAACGGGTAAGTCTCTAGAAGGGTTTATTAGAAAAGTCAGAAGTTCCAATCCTAATTGTTTAATTGTTATTCTTATTTTTGGCATCAATTTAGAAAATTATTATAATAATCATTGTTATTTATCGGAACTATATGAATCTATTGCAGAGCAATACAAGTTACCCATGGTTAATGTAACCAAACTATTAGGTAAAGACAAAGGATTAGATTTTGTAAAGTCTTTGTATAACGAAAAAGATCATGCCCACTATACTAGACCTGAAGGGGTACAAATAGTATCTCAAGCAATTGTTGATGAATTAGAAAGTCAAGGAATTCTTAAACTAATAGAATCCAAACAAAAGACCCCATTGCCAATAGATATAGCTCCCATTTATACAGATAATTTTGAGAATTTAAAATACTTTGATCGCTTTAATAAAGGTGATTTTTTTACCAAACCACCTAAAATATCCGTTTACCAGAATACAGTATTCAAAGAGAGAAACTTTACTATCTATCAAGGCAATTCTCTAAATTTTCTATTAAAAGGAAAATTAATGGCAATTTTCATTAAATCCGATCTCAGCGATGGATTGATAAAAATTGAATTTAACAACCAAAAAATTGTTACTAGCTCCTATTCCTCTTGGGTAAACAAAATCAAGCCTCAAAACGTCATTAATCTGATTACTCTACCCTTACGAAGATTCAATCCATCAGAAGATTTTGCCCCTGTTTCTATTTCTTTTTGCCAAGAATACCTAGAAGAAGATAGTTTGGACATTGGCTTTAACAAAACTGTTCCTGGAAAAAAAGATCCTGCCAAGTGGAAACTAAGCATTATTGGTATTGCCTACACGGGAGAAATAAAGTTTCAATAAGTAAATATAACTACTCTTAGCAAAGCTCTTGAATAAAAAATTAATTGCGATCGC
>CAKZYI010000564.1 GCA_937884735.1 uncultured Pleurocapsa sp. | reverse complement strand
GCCTATATTGAAGGATTGCTAGATGCTATTTATTTTTTAGAGATGGAGTATTTTGATCGCATCTACAATAAGCTCTCTTAGAGCTAACGAATCTTGTATTTAGCTAGAGTTATCTCAACCTGCATTACCCGATGACCGCAGGCTTGTTTTGAACAGGATTAAATATTTTTAATATTTTTCATTTTAAGAGAATGATCAACACGTTTAATTGAGATAATATCCTACAGATAAAAAAGTCTTTAGGAGTCAATTTATCAAGCGCTTAACTGTACCCATGACATTGATGGAATTCTTTCGTAAAAGCGAAGGTAAATGGTATACCGAACGCAGCGTCCATCATTTTGATATTGTGGGGGATGAATCAGGAGAGTCAAACTTAATTGTTAAAGTTGTCGAACCAGACGATCCCAAAGTAAAAGAGGTTTGTGATGTACAGGGGATAGATCCAACCAAAGCCAAAGGAGGTGGTAGTTTTAGTTGGCAAGATAATTTGGAGGAAAAGGAGCCAAATCCCAATTATGCAGCTATTTTAATTGATGTCCCAGATGACGAGACAGGGCGTAGTGGTAAATTAATCCGCAATAAAGGCTATGTTGATGGTTTACCTGTAATTAGTCGTTATTGGTTTGGTGAAGACGGAATTTTAACTATCAACACCGATTATGACAACAATCAAGGTCAAGAACGTTGCTGGTTTCTCACTGATGATTTTAGGGTTAGGGTTAGCACTGTACAAATGCTTAATGGTGTTAGCTTAATGGCATACTGTTCCGAACGTCGTTGTGTTGCCCCAGAAGATATTAAACAAATGGCTCAGGCTCATCAAAATAGATAATTATAATCGCTAATTATAGTTACTTTGATGCAATTTAATTATTTAGATAATTGCCAGATGAACAATAGCATCACCTTGATTGACTAAAGGATTTTGAGTATGGCTGATTACAATACCGCTGACTCCTGCTTTGACAGAGACTCTTTTTTCACCAAAAGCATTGGTAATAAATCCCAATTCTTGTCTTTTAGCTACTTTTTCTCCCAAATTAACCTCTAAATGAAAAATTCCACCACAGGTTGCTCGAATCCATTTGCTATTTCTACTCTCCAAAGATTCAAAAGTATCAGCAACTAACTCATCGCTGTACATTTCTAAACAATTCATCACTCTTAAAATTCCTTTTACTCCGACTTTAATAGCCTGGGGATCGAAACGCAACGCTTCCCCTGCTTCATAAAGCAAGACAGGAAGACCTTTTTTCGTCGCTGAGTGACGTAATGAGCCTGGTATAGTCTTGGCGTGAATCATCAGTGGTGCGCCAAAAGCCTTAGCACAGCGATAGGTTGTTTCGTCTTCCAAGTTAGCGCGAATTTGGGGTAAATTAATGCGATGGACTGCTGCTGTATGTAGGTCTATGCCGTGGGTACTGCGGGCAACAATTTCGCGCATAAACAGGTTAGCTAGTTGAGAAGCCAAAGAGCCATTTTCTGAGCCTGGAAAAGAACGATTGAGATCTCGACGGTCGGGTAAATAGCGAGATTGTTCGATAAAGCCAAATACATTAACAATAGATACAGCAATAATCGTACCTCGCAATTTTTGAGGATCTACTCGTCCTAAAATTTGGGCAATAATTTCTACTCCATTTAGCTCGTCTCCATGGATAGCTGCACTTAACCATAGTTTAGGTCCAGGTTCAACGCCGTTCACTATAGTTATGGGAAGAGATAATAGGGTTTGGGTAGACAAACGACTAACAGGCAATTCAAAACGACGTAATTGTCCAGGGGTAATAATTTCTTTGGCAATTTCAATGGTATTGTCTGACACTGAGCTTTAAATTAATAATAAGCGATCGCATTTATAGCCGTACAAAGTTATGTTAGGACAGATTAGTCATCTGCTCCCTACCCGTTCGAGCAGCAATTTTCAAGAATGTCATAATGCTAGTACGTAATGCTATGTGTCTACATAAAGCTGATTTTTTTTAATAGAAAGGCTTGATTGAAGAGCGATCTTCATTCTCCTCCACTGCATTTTGAGCCACAAATTCAATAATTTTCCCAGCTACATTAACTTTTGTGGTTTTTTCTATTCCTTCTAGACCAGGAGAAGAATTAACTTCCATAACTACAGGACCATGATTGGAGCGAAGCAAGTCTACTCCAGCTACCTTTAATCCCATTGCTTTAGCTGCTCTGATAGCTGTATCTGTTTCTTCAGGAGATAAATCTATTTTGACGGCATTTCCTCCACGGTGAAGATTAGAACGAAATTCGCCTTTTGCCCCCTGCCTTTTCATTGCCGCAATGACCTGATTTCCGACAACAAAGCAGCGTAAATCTGCTCCCCCTGCCTCTTTAATAAATTCTTGAACCAAAATATTGGCATCTAGACCTCTAAACGCTTCAATAACCGACTTAGCCGCCTGATAAGTTTCTGCTAGCACTACTCCTATTCCTTGTGTACCTTCAAGGAGTTTAATAACTAGAGGCGCGCCTCCTACAGTCTCGATTAAACCATCTATATCCTGCGTTGCGTGAGCAAAACCCGTCACGGGTAAGCCAACTCCCTCCCTCGCCAAAATTTGCATTGATCGCAATTTATCGCGACTGCGAGAAATTGCCTGAGATTGATTGGGACTAAATACATCCATTACTTCGAACTGCCTAACTACCGCAGTGCCGTAAAAGGTTTTGGATGCACCTATGCGGGGAATAATAGCATCAAAATATTCTAGGGGTCTACCCTTGTAAACTATGGTTGGTTTTTTAGACGTGATATTCATATAGCAACGCAAATAATCAATCACTCTTATGTCATGTCCTTGCTACTCTCCTGCTTCCCTTAGCCTTCTGGTCGAATAAAGGGCAGAGTTTTGAGAAAGAATTGCTATTTTCATGTTTTATGATAAAGCTACGTATTTGAGCTGGGCTATTTATTATTGTGATCTTTTTGATCGCTTTGTAGATAAGATTTACTAGGATCTACTAAAAACTTATTACGAATAGCTTCTCTCCCTAGTAACATGCGAAAACCCATTAGCTCTCTATTGGTTAGAGTTAGCTCGATTGCCCATGTTACTTCTTTTAGAGAAATTTCTGTTTTGATTACAGGTCTTATCTGTGCTATTCCACCTGAGTTTTTGACTTCTCGATATTCTAGTAACTCTGCTTCGGTAGTAATAGTAAAGTTACTGTCGCGCTGCAATGGATGAACCTGAAAACGGATCATTGGTTTGTCATTGCGAATTACTTCTTCAAGATTGAAAGCATGAAGAGCCGAAGATCTCGCTCCTGTATCAATTTTAGCTTTGATGTGATTAATTTTGAGTTGAGGAAAGTTAATAATTTCTCGCCAGCCAATAATTTGGGAATTTTGACTTGTTTCACAATGACGGTTAGCTTGATGATTTTTTAACACAGAGAAACAAAAACAATTAATTTTTCAGTTATTGTAAAGCCAATAGCATTATGGACAAAAGCTTCATTTTAATAAATACATACATTCTTTCTGTTAATTTAATTATTTGCGAGAAAGTAACGTGATTCATCAGTAAAATGGCTGAGTCAATAGAAACAATTCAGTTAAATTACTGATGATATTTATGGTTACTTTTAGTAATATCAAGTTATTCTGATAGATAACATGGTAACTAACAAAAGAAAAAAGGTATCAGGCAATAACTAATGCTGATACCTTTGGAGTCCCACGAACTGTAATGTACCAATTTTAAGGTACTCATACAGGATAGTCCGAATTTTCTCCTGTAATGTATGAAATCCTACCATGTTATTCCGATCATAGCCATGTTTTCACAGAAATTAGGCATTAGTTAGCGTTATAGATTAGTTTACTATAATGCTAATTTCTGTTGCTTAATTTGCGATTGCCCAAGCTTTGAGTAGCTATAGTTTTGGCAGTGAGTGCTTATTCATTTTGCACTTTCTCAATTGCCATTTCTGCTGCTCGCTTCTCAGCTTCTTGTTTGCGACGGTCTGTACCCATGCCATAAACTTCGCCCAAAATCGATACTTGAGCCGTAAATTGCTTGGCATGGTCTGGTCCTGACTCTGCAATAATTGTATATGTGGGTTTAATTTGATAATTGGCTAATGCCCATTGTTGAAAACGATTTTTGCTATCAATAAATGTTGACTTAGGTTGCACTGCATTTTGATTGTCAGCATCAGTTGATTTGCCAGAATTACTAACTAAAGTTTCTACTAAAGGTTGAAACATATTTAAAATATATTTTTTTACTGGCTCAATTCCTGCATCTAAAAAGTATGCGCCAACCATGGCTTCAAAAGTATCGTTAAGTAAGGAAGGATTCCCTCTTCCTCCATCTTTTGCAGCACCTTTTCCCAGGCGCATTAATGCACCCAAACCCAACTCTTTTCCTAATTTACCCAGTTGTTTTTCATCTACTAGACGCGATCGCAAGTGGGTTAGTTGAGCCTCATTAATACTAGGATATTTGAGATACAACATCTCAGCAATTACGAATCCTAGAACAGCATCCCCTAGAAATTCTAGACGTTCATTATCTTCTTTTTCTGAAGGGTTTTCATTAGCGTAAGATCGGTGAGTAAAAGCTAATTGCAATAAAACCTGGTTTTTAAATGACGGTAACTTTTGGGTCATTGAACACTAAATTTAAGCAGTTTTTTTGTAAATATTTGTGACAAAAGCCGTACCTACAACTTGTGGCTCAGAAGTTATTAATGTCGGTGTTGAATTTAGTTTAGAGGTTGAGATAAACCATCATAAATGACCATTAGCAATGAGTTTGAAAAATCCAGATATCCTTTGTTAGAAAAGCTATTGGATGAAGCTCGAACTACTAAAGATAATCAACAACAAGATTTAGTAATT
>CAKZYI010000563.1 GCA_937884735.1 uncultured Pleurocapsa sp. | reverse complement strand
CATAAAACACAGCCTCACCTCACAAAGGTAGATAATTATAAATGGATTTTTTAGACAGTGATATCACATACAAATATTACTGATCGCCATCAATTTATCAATCATAGGCAACCTAATCGGGTGGTAGCGATCGCATCTTCTATGGGAGGTATAGAAGCATTAAAGACTATTGTTACCAGCTTGCCTGAAGACTTTACTGGTGCGATTTTAGTCATTCAACACTTATCTCCCGATTACAAAAGTCATTTGACTCACATCCTAAGTCGACACACTACCTTGGATGTAAAAGAAGCAAAAGAGGGAATAAAACTGCGTGCTGGATCTATATATGTTGCGACTCCTAATAAACATTTAATTGTTAACAAAGACGGAACTCTAAGTCTTTCCAACGCTCCCAAAGAGCATTTTGTTCGTCCTTCTGCCGAATATACCTTCAAGTCATTGGCAAAAAGCTATCGAGAGAAAGCTGTGGCAATAGTACTGACTGGTTGCGATGGGGATGGGAGAGAAGGAGTGCAAATTATCAAAGAAATGGGTGGTAAAGTAATTGCTCAGGACGAAAAAACCTCCCAAATGTTTAGCATGCCAGAAAAAGCGATCGCAACTGGCTGTGTAGATCTTATTTTACCCATTGATGAAATTGCTGATGGCATAGTTAATGTGGTTTGCTGTTAGTTAAGACCAGTTGTATTAAAGGCTGTATATCTCGGCAAGTAGCGAGTAGCGGTTGGATGATGGTTCATTTGCAATAGAATTATAGCCTGTCAGAATATTGAGCAATCCTAAAGTGATGCGGGATGTGTAACTTGTAGAGATGATTAATTTTCTCCCCCCTTATAAAAGCTTACAAGGGTAGGCTTTTTACATTTGACTGCTTTGGATGACTGGGAGACACGAAGCTATGCTTCGTCCAGAATCTTCGATTCTGGGAACATCAAAGATGTTCGAAGAGGAGACTAGGAAATTTTTTTGGCTATTTTTTCGTATAAGAAAACACATTCAACGGCGTTTTAATACGTGAATTAGAGTACTTACTCGCCCCTGTGTTAAAAACTTACCCTTATGAGGGAGATTAGAGGGGGCTGAGACTTTTAAAAGTCCCACAGGGCGTAAAGTAATAGTTATTTTTACTGACCTAATCAAGATAATAAAAATAGGATAAAAGTTAGATAATGCACGGTCAGCTAAGGCTCTTTGATACGCTATAATTCAATACTGTTTGCCAAAATTATAAAACCCATTATCCTTCAACAGAACACAATGGAAATGCGGTTGGCGACTTGATTAATCACATCATCACAAATTTTAGTAGCAATGGCAGAAGATAACCGCAACAAGCCCCAGGGTAGTTCAAATTTATCAGAAATTCGGGCAACCAGAATTGAAAAAGTAGGTCAAATAAAAGAATTGGGATTGAACCCCTATGCTTATAAGTGGAAGTCTAGCCATCACGCTGCTAAGTTACAAGAAAAGTATGTAGACCTTCCTGCGGGAGAAGAAATAGCAGATGAGGTTGCGATCGCAGGTAGAATTGTTGCCCGTCGTGTTTTTGGAAAGCTGGCGTTTTTTGAACTGCAAGACGAAACAGGTAAAATTCAGCTTTATTTAGAAAAGAAAAGAATTAACCACACCATGTCAGAAGACTTGGTGGGGGCATTCAATCATCTCAAAAAACTTTCTGATACTGGTGATATTTTAGGGGTCAAAGGTACAGTTAAAAGAACCGAAAAAGGAGAACTTTCTGTCTATGTCAGCGAGTATAAAATCCTGACCAAATCTTTGTTACCTCTACCTGATAAATGGCACGGTTTAACCGATACGGAAAAACGCTATCGTCAACGTTACGTAGATTTGATTGTCAATCCCCAGGTTAGAGAAACATTCCGCATTAGAGCAAAAATTACGGCGGGAATTCGTCGTTATTTAGAAACCAGAGAGTTTCTGGAAATCGAAACCCCCGTATTGCAAAGCGAAGCGGGGGGTGCAGAAGCACGTCCCTTTATTACTTATCACAATACCTTGGAGATGGATTTATATCTCCGTATTGCTACAGAATTGCACCTCAAAAGATTAATTGTCGGTGGATTCGAGCGGGTGTTTGAGATGGGGTGAATTTTTCGTAACGTAGGGGTGTCTTCTCGTCACAATCCTGCATTTACTTCTAGTGAGGTGTATCAAGCCTGCGCTGACTATCATGACATGATGGCACTGACGGAAAACATGATTAGTGATGTGGCGCAAGAAGTCTTGGGTACAACCAAAGTCAATTATCAAGGTGAAGATATTGATTTAGCTCCTCCCTGGCGCAGAGTAACTATGCACGAAGTTGTCAAAGATGCTACTGGAGTAGACTTTACTGGATATGATGATTTTGATGCAGCCAAAACCGCAGCCCAGGATGCAGGTATAGAAGTCCCCTCAGACTGCAAGACTATTGGGAAATTACTCAACGAAGCCTTTGAACAAAAAGTAGAGACTAATTTGATCCAGCCTACTTTTGTTACAGACTATCCTGTTGAAATATCTCCTCTAGCAAAACCTCATCGAGATAAGCCAGGGCTAGTAGAAAGGTTTGAATTATTTATTGTTGGTAGAGAAACAGCCAATAGTTTTTCAGAGTTAACCGATCCCTTAGATCAACGGGCTAGACTAGAAGCTCAAGCCGCCAAAAAAGCAGCAGGGGATTTAGAAGCTAATGATATTGATGAAGACTTTTTAGCAGCCCTAGAATACGGTATGCCCCCTACTGGCGGTTTGGGTATTGGTATAGATCGGCTGGTAATGTTGTTGACTGACTCTCCTAGTATCCGTGATGTCATTGCCTTTCCTTTACTCAAAAGTCAAAGTGCCGTGGTCAAAGAGTTTGATTATGACGCAGACAAGCAAATTTTGCGTATCACCTTCAATAACGGCAATATTTACCAATACTCCGACGTACCAGAAAAAATCTATAAAGAGTTAAAAGAAACTAGCTCCGTTGGTCAATATTTTAACTCTCAATTCAAAGACAAATTAGGGTGCGATCGCGTAGGTTAAGTTACATAGTAAAACTATTTACTGTTCATTGCTTCAATTTGTCTGGTGACGGTTAAAGCCGAATAGCTAACCCCTGCCGTACCTTCTCCTGGGTGGGTAGAATCACCCACCAACCAGAGGTTTTTGACAGGGGTACGATTGGCAAAACCAAAAGGACCAAAAGTAGGCACACGCTGTCCTAATCCTCCGACAATGCCCTTTTCTCTAGCAGTATAGCGATCGAATGTTCTGGGAGTTGCAGCTTCGCTGTAAATTAAATTATCTTCTGAAAGATCGAAATATTCCCCTAAACGGGCGATCGCTTCTTCTGTATACTGTTGTTTGATCTGAGCATAGTTTTCTTTGTCTCCTTTCCACCACAGGTCAGCCTCGGTAAAGGATGAAGCAATAACAGTTGCCTGCCCTGCGGGGGCGCGTCCATCTCCAGGCTTGCTGACGGAAACAAACAGGGAGTTGTTTTCGCCAATAATTTCATCTTGGTTGTATAAAAACTGTAGATGAGGAGAACAATTTTTGGGAATTGCTTCTCGTTTGACTCCCAAATAAACCACAAAAGCCCCTGAAGGTTGGGGTAATTTGTCTACACGACGTTGATAGTTGTTTAAAGCTTTATCTCTAGTTAGCTTGACTAAATTTTGGGTAGTAACGTTTGCCACCACCATTTCTGTCGCTTCTTCAATTATCTCGCCTGTTTTTTGGTTGCGAACAGTAACCCCTGTAACTTTTCCTGATTCTGTCTGAATTTCTTCTACACTGTGACGCATCAACAGTTTACCACCATATTTTTCTAAACCCGCTACCAGGCGATCGCTTAACACCTGCATACTTCCTTCAAGATGAAATAATCCTTGGGGTGCTTGAGAAACCGCTAGTGCTGTAGCCGCATACAATAAAGCTGTCTCGTCTGTACCTACTTGGGAATATAGCTTCAATTGAAGGTCTAAAAAAGTCTTGAGTCGTCGATCTTCGTATAAACCATAAAGCTTCAAGGCATCGGCAACAGTCATGAAGGTAAAAGGTACTGTAATCAAAGTATCTGGTCTTACTGCCGATACTAATTGCCATAGGTCCCAGGCACTACGGGGAGGCAATACAGTATCTCGTCCCTGAAACCGCCAGCTAGCCTCAAATAAACGATTGAGAAGATTCCAAAATGGTTCGCTACCAGGAAACTGTCTTTGTCTTTCTTCTTTCCATTTGTCTATGTCGCGCCAAACATTAATTGGTTCGTTTTCTCCTGGCAAAAATACCGCACAAGCAGGATCGCAAAAACTGGCAACGGGGGGTTCAATTTCCAATTCTTCAAATATGCGATGGTGTATGCCTCCTGGCTCTAGCCCAGCTACTTGAGTCGCCCCCACATCAAAGGTAAAACCACGACGTTTAAAGGTAGAAGCACATCCTCCTGGGACAATAGCCTGGTCAAAAATAGTTACTTGATGTCCCCGCTTGGCTAATAATGCTCCTGCGGTTAATCCACCAATACCAGCACCCACAACTACTACCCTAGATTTTTGCTTGTTGTTTAAAGCGATCGCCATAATATTATTTTATATTTCTTAACATATAACTTTATTTTAGATACACTCACCACAAATAGAAATTTTTTTTAGTTGTTTATTCTTTATTCCTCATCTTTTATCCCTTAAAAAAAGACGCTCAATAAGAACGTCTTCAAACAATTTGAATTTAGTAGATATTTAAATAGTTAGATATGAAAAGCCCTGTCTATTTCAGAACACCAGCCAAGATATCTTTAACCCCGTCTCCACCTTTACTCTGAACAAAAGATAAGATGATCGGAACAAACTTACTAGCCATACCAGGATTGAGACCTAATTGACTAAAGCCACCAGCCAAAGCAGCCATATTAGCTAATTGACTAGCTTTACCGCCCCCCAGGGCACCAGCTAGCCCACCGATTGCACCAGCCATTCCTTTCCCTCCAGCGGGGGCTTCACCAATCAAACCACTGACGGCAGGTACAGCACTAGCTAATTGAGCAAATTCTCCATCTCCTAGTTTTTCTTGAGCCATTTTAAAGATTAGTCCAGCACCGCCTTTGGCTTGGCTTTCATCCACTCCTAGACCTTGAGTTAGTTGTTGAATTAATTCCATAAGTTCGTGTTGTAAAATTCTTTCCCGTTTATCATGGCAAAAACTGACCATAATTTAAAGAAAGAAATGCTTAAGCAGGTTTAACAGGTGTTTAAGAGTCTATTAGGACAAAATAAGCTGTCGAGCGGAATATGCTGTCTTAACAAAGCGAATAATCTCTCGCACATGACCCAAAAATTGACTATCTTCATTTAATTGTGCGATCGCATTTTTGGCTTCTCTAGCAAGTCGTTCGTGTTCGACAATATTTTTGGCTCGATCCGCTTCTAATAATGCTGTAAGACGAGCTATCTGTTGCTGGTTTTCGCAAACTTTTTGCTTTTGTTGACTAATCAAAGAATCGAGATTTTTTGGATCTAATAATTTTTCAATTTCTTTGATTTTGCCTTCTAAAGTTTTAATTTTATGCTTAAATTCAATAGCATCTTCCCTAGGACATTTGATTTCTTTTTTGATAGTTGATAATTTTGCGTTCAAATATTGATAGCCTCGAATGGCAGGGCGTAAAATAGTAAGCAGCAGTGTCAATCCAGAGCTAATATAACCAACATTACTAATACCTGTTGCTGCAAGATAATAAAGAACTAAAGTGGAAAATAAATGTAAAGCGATCACACTAATGATTGACCAGCGAGCAACCTTTCTAACGTAATTTAGCTGTTTTAAATCTATTTTTAGATCTTTTAATTGAGATGCTTTTCATTCATTATAAGTCGAGCAAGCATCATAATAAATATTCAAAGGAATAGTTACTAGTATTAGCAACCACCAAAAAGATGCAATACCAATTGACCAATCAATTAAGCTTCCTGCGGATATATCAAACCATTGAACAAACACACCTGCAATTAATAATAAAACTCCTAAACCTATATTCCAACTAATATATTTACTCAACATTATTTTGAAATCTCATATTTATCTTAAGCTTCAATTATTGATTAAATTTAGCTGTACTTACATTAGATTGTGACAATTGATTGAGCTACATGAGCCAATAAAATTAATAATCTAAGATTCAAGTTACAAATTAGCTATAATGCCGACCATACTTAGCTACTTACTTTAAATCTCTAGTGATGACTACCAGTATTCGATTACCGCGTCGATTTCGTCCAACTCTCTCTCAAAGCCTTACTATAATTGGTTTTATAATTACCCTAACCTTTATTGCGATCGCATTATTCGCCCCTGCATTACAAGATATGGGCTGGTTGCAAGATCCAACAGAAGCCTTAGCTAATCCAATTCATGAAGCACCAGGAGCAAAATATTGGTTTGGTACAACTCGACAAGGATATGATGTTTTTTCTCGTACTCTTTATGGCACTCAGGCGGCTTTGAAGGTGGTAGTTTTGGCAACCACTATTAGTTTAATCCTTGGTGTTCCTCTAGGCTTGGTTAGTGGCTATCTAGGAGGTAAGATTGACAAAATTCTGATCTTTTTTATGGATACAATCTATACTCTACCTGGACTGTTATTATCCGTAACCCTAGCGTTTGTAGTTGGCAAAGGAGTTTTAAATGCAGCCTTAGCTTTAAGTATTGCTTATATTCCTCAATACTATCGAATCGTTCGCAATCATACGACTAGTGTCAAAACCGAATTGTTTATCGAAGCTGCACAAGCAATGGGCGCGCCTACCAGCAGAATTTTATCCCGCTATTTGTTTTTCAATGTAATTCAAAGCGTACCTGTTTTGTTTACCCTCAATGCAGCAGATGCAATCTTGATTTTGGGTGGATTAGGCTTTCTGGGTTTGGGATTACCTCCAGAAGTACCCGAATGGGGACACGACCTTAGATTAGCTCTAGACGCTTTACCTACAGGAATATGGTGGTCGGCAACCTTTCCCGGTCTAGCTATGACAATTATGGTCACAGGTCTTTCTTTGGTGGGAGAAGGATTGGGCGACATATTAAACCCCAACCTGCGAAATAAATAACTGATGTTACGCAGTAATTAATCTGTTAAGGCTGAATAACGCTTAAAGGGTAAGGGGTAAAGGGTTTATCGATTTTTTTCATACCTTATTTAAACTAAAGAGCCGCGACCAATCGCCATAACAGCCTCTACAAATGACTATTTCTTGGTCAAATCAAATTCTGCCAAATAGTAGCTCTCATCAACTTCCACTAGTCTCTTTTTATCTGCTTCTATTTTAAGAGCATTTCCTGGGACTGGTGGTTTTGGTGTATCTGGCTCTCCATCTCTAAAGTCATCCCCACCATCTGAAGAGTTGAATAGCCAAAATAACCATGATACAAATAGACCAAATAAATAAGCTATTGCTAAAATGGTCGCGAGTCTTAGTGCTATTACAAACATGGCTTTTGGTCAGTTTCCCAATACAGTGAATGAAATCTAATTATGTTTAGATTATAAAACGACGTAGCTTACGGGAATCTTTAGTTTTATTATCATTTCATAATTTGTTGTTTTTTCAATCTCTTTAAAAGAAGATAATTCTTGCAGCTAGCAGGGCGATCGCTTTTACATATTTTCTTTATGTTTTAGTTATTAAAGAGAGAAAAGTATAAATAAAAGAAGCGACAATGAAATACAAAAGGTGTAGACCAGAAAAGCGGATTTATCGCAACATAGCTTTAGGATTAATTACCTTTATAGTCTTGGCAACTGTATTACCCAACACGTTCTAAATTAAATAAAATAAAACTATAAGTGCAAATTATTAATAAAAGCAAGCAAGCAAAAGAGGTAGGTAAAAGCTATCATTTTGACTACCTCTTGACTACCTCTTTTGATCTGACAAACAAGCCTAAAAAGCAATTTTTATTTTGCATATTATTATCAGAAAAAACAGATCGCCTAGTTTTTCTAAGCGATCCCATGAGTAAAAATATTTAGGTAAATTTGCTAGTTATTAGTAGAGAAAAAG
>CAKZYI010000562.1 GCA_937884735.1 uncultured Pleurocapsa sp. | reverse complement strand
GCCATCTTTTCCTAAACCCAAACTATGGGTATCATCGAAACTACCGTTACTAAAATCAACAAGATTGCCAGTGATTTTGATGTTGCCAGCATTCCCCTCAGAATTGCGATCGCCTTGGCTAAAAATACCGCTATTATCGCCATCCCCTATCAATTTATTAGTTGTCTCCACAGCAATCTTTCCTGCATTTCCTGCTGCGAAAGTACTGCTGCTTACCTTTCCATTTGTACCAAGATTCAAAGTGTCAGCATCTAAATATATCGATCCACCATGACTTTCGCCTTTTGTATCGGTAAAAATATGTCCATTATAAATTGAAACAGCATCGGCGTTTAATTTAATTAGTCCCCCACCTTGTTGATAAACAGAAGTAGAAATACTACTAGGAATTGTATTGCCACTATCCAAAATAATTGAACGGGCATCAATATATATGTTTCCATCTTCCCCCGTACCAATTATGGTGTAATCAAGACTACTAGGAGAAACTTCCAGGGTATCAATAACATTGGAATTAAAATCAGATTTTTCTATCTTGCTATCAAAATTCCCCGCATAAATTTCTGCACCGTCTTTAATAGAAAAAGTCTCAGTTGCGATCGCAATATCTCCCCCATTCCCAATATCCGTTGTGGCATGGGCAAAAATTCCGCTGTCGTTAATCAAATTAATTTCTTGGGCATCAATATTTAAGCTTCCCCCATTGCCCAAACCCTTTGTATCGAGGCTGATGCGCGCTCCATCCTTGATTGTAATGCGATCGCTATGAAGGTTTATATTTGCTCCATTCCCTGCCGCATTTTCTCCCACGGTAGAGAATAAACCGCTATCAACACCTATCAATTCTATATCTACTGCACTAATGCTTAAATCTTTGGCATCTCCAACACCATAAGTATTAAGCTGTATTTGTCCTCCATCCCTAATAGATAGAGAGTTGCTTTCAACTAGAATGCTGCTGTTATTATTTTCTATATTTAAATTATTACTATCAATACTTGCTGACTCTTTTAAAACGTTATTGGAAATGTTGTTAAAAATTATCGAATCTTCCGTTAAAAGGATAGAATCGCCTTTTAATTTAACTCTTCCTCCATTGTTTCCATTAACCTCAATGGATGCAGCATTTGACAGACTAACTTCACCAAAACTATTTACGCCTGTATAATCTAATTCCCATCCCGTTGAAATAGGATGTAGCCCTACAGCTTGATTGCTTCCAATACCACCTAACTCAGTATTGCCAGAGGGCGCAGTTAAATTTCCTCCCTCTAAAAAAATATTTCCTCCCACCAAAGCCAAAGTCTTATTATCTGAAACTTCCAGCCCTTCAGGATGATGCTGGCGATCGCTTTTTCCACTATCAAACAATCCATCATTTATACCCCGCACCGTGATATTTTTCGGCTGTGCGCCATATTGCAAGCCCACAGGAATACTAATAGTCAGCAAAGAATTCCCTTGTTGATTTGCCGCTCTAAACTCATTCCCATCAATAAATTGAATACTATCTGCGGTATTGCTAATAAATGAACCACCAATATCCAGTGCTGCATTTTCACCTAAGATAATGCCGTTGGGATTAATTAAAAACAAGTCTGCATTGCCGTTATTTTTAATCAGTCCATTGATTTCTGAAATTGAATTGCCCGTTACTCGACTAAAAATACTAGTAATATTATCTGCATTATTAAAATAAGCCGTATCGATCGCATTGCTTAAGTTATCTGGATTAATAGAAAATTCACTAAAACTATGAAATAAGTTTGTTCCCCTGACTGTCCCACCATTAATCTCAACGGTGTTGTTGTTATTAGTGACTCTAGAATTATTTGGTAAAGTGCGATCGGGAATAATTTGAGCCTGAATAACCGTAGGATGACAGATAATAATCCCTGCAATCAAAAACGGAATTCTTATTTTTGAGGGCAACAATAAAAACAACTGGTTCAATTCTGATGTTGACATTGATCGCTTTTGTAAACTCAAATTATCGACTAGAGTCTAATCGAAATTGCCAACAACGTCTCTAAGATAATTAGCAACTTATTTGATATGAGACTAGATAGCGATTAGGCTTGCGCCTAGCCTACGGATTGCCTATATATTTCGATAAATTACAATTTGCAACCAAAGTCCCTCATTTGGTTTTCAGACAAGAGTATAAAGTGATACCTTCTATAAACCGAACAATCACACTCTTTAAAAAACCATTTTATTTCTGTGTCCCATTCATTCGATCAGCCAATTTCAACTTACAATTCTTTACTAGCAAATACCGCTAGTATTTTTAAATCTTCCCTAAAAAACTTTGCCAATCATCCTAACTTCAGCGAACAGATGATGTTGGCTTTTGGTAACGAAATCAACGTTGATTTGCTACGAGCAAGCTGGCAAACAAATAATGTAACTCTACCCTCTATTGAAATTGTTTCTGCTAGCAATATTAATAACGCAAATGGCGCATTTTCTGGCGATACAAATACTATTTATCTTTCCAGAGAATTCCTCACCGCCAATCAGTTCGATTTAGATGCCGTCAACGGTGTTTTATTAGAGGAATACGGACACTATCTCGATCACCAATTAAACCTTGTTGACTCCCCTGGCGATGAAGGCGCAATTTTTTCAGCTTTAGTACGGGGAGAAGAATTAACAGACAGTGAGTTACAGCAGTTGAGAAGCGAGGATGACAGTGCTGTTGTAAATATTGATGGGGAAGAAGTTGCGATCGAGCAAGCAATTGACAGCTTTGCTCCACTAGAAGAACATCCCATACACGCATTTTATGAAAATTTAGCTAGAAACTTTGGTAATACTTCTGTGTACAGTGATGCTTGGCAAGTAGGACAAGTTGTAACAAGCTCTACAAGCCCAACTACAGAATATAGAGTCGATCAAATTTTTGAGTATCCTACTCATGATTTTTATGCTGTAGGACTCGTACCAGTAAATTCAACAACAGAAGATGAAACACCAATTTTAGTCATTCGCGGTACAAGCTCGATATATGACTGGTATTTCAACTTCGATCCCAATGGCATTGGTTATCCTCAGTTGCAAGATGCGATCAATAACACTAACGATAATGGAGTTTCGATTTATCAGTGGCTCGACGACGACGAACATAGCAATGCAGCTCTTATTGGTGAAAGCTTAGGAGGAGCTTTAGCTCAAGGTATTGCTGCTGACTATACTAAAAATGGTGGCAACATAGGAGAAGTTGTAACTTTTAGTTCTCCTGGCATTAATGTTGACCAAGTAGATGATTTTCAAGTAGAAAATGCAGGAGAAGTTACTCACTATGTCACGGACGGAGATCCAGTAGTTTTAGCTGGGCGCAAATATTTACCTGGTGAATGGTGGTTAACTGACATGGAATCAGTTATCAATCCTTTCGATCGTCATCAGGCTATGACTCTAAATCCTGGCAATGAATCGAACATAGTAAACCAACAAAAATTTGACTCTACATCCGAGCTTAATAGTGGTCTGTTTGGTTATTCAGACTGTTATTATGTTCAATTTCAAGTATTTCTCGGTGTTGCGGGATCTTTATTGTTGAGTCCTGTTGTTGGGACGACAATTGCAGCAGGAATAACTTATCGAGAAACGACAGAAGCTTTAAGACAGACATTTGCAAATATTGGAAATTTAGCATTTGAGATTGTACAGAAAACTATCGAACTTCTTGAGAATGGTGTCAATTTTTTAGTTGAATTCTTAGATACTTTAGCAGAAGCAGGGGAAGAAGCACTTGAATTTTTTGAAGATAATATTTTGCAGCCTATTGTCAAAGAAATATTTACACCCCTAAGTGAGTACGCCGAGGATTTTGCCAATAGCCTTAGTGCTATTGGAGCTGCTATCAATGGGGATAGAGAGAGAATCGGGGTAGATGTTCCCGACAGAGCAACTTTCGCAGTAGAAAAAGAAGACGGTAACTTAAAAATAAATTGGGATGATAGTTTAAGCAACACTTATTTAGGAAATCCTGGTGCCGAATTAGCCATTACAAGCATTGAAGACAATTTAACAATCATAGCTCCTCAATTCGAGCGACAGGAAGTCGTGGCTGAAGAATATAGGGCTGCAATAGAATTCGATCTTCAGGGTGGAAGAGTTGGTGGTACATGGGAAAAAGTCAAAGATATTAGAGAAACTATTATTCATCCTAACTTTTTGCAGATCTCTACTTCTGATGTCGAACAAATTACGATTGAGGGAACTGATTTCGACGATCGCATCTTTACTACAGGTAGTACTTTCAAACCACTAATTGTTAATGCTAAAGCGGGTAATGATTTAGTTCAAGGTAATAGCTATGACGATACTCTATCTGGAAATGATGGAAACGACACTCTCAGTGGCGCAGATGGCAATGATGTTATTAATGGTGGCAATGGCAACGATATCATCAACGGTGAAACAGGAAACGACACGATTGATGGTGGAGATGGCGACGATATTGTTAATGGTGGGGATGGAAATGATACCCTAAGACCTAGCTATGGTGACGACACCGTAAGTGGCGGTGCGGGAAATGATCTTTTGGTCATTGACTACTCCGATCTGCCAACAGGGGCAGTAGTCTGGAATCGAGTAAAGAGATTTGAATATGAGGATGACGATTCGGGAACGTACATTAGTAATGCCTATGGTTTGGACACTCCGTTTATCGATTTATCTCCATCTGCTTATAGCGGAAATAGTTTGGGCAATACGATTTCGGCGGATGGTTCTACTGTTCTACAGTTAGGAGAACTAACAGAAATTAACAGGGGACTTTATGTCTATCAGGTTGGTAGCAACGAACCGCCCGTCACAATAGTTCAAGAGGAAGAATTTGGCGAACTATTATTTTCTGGTTCTGGTGAAGATGCTACATCTATTTCGGATGATGGGAGTAAAATTGCTTGGGTAGGTAAAGATCCCGATACTGAAGACACAATAATATCTGATGGAAAAGGCGATGGTTCGGATGTGGTGGAGATCGGCGTTGAGGCAGATCTGCGTCAGTTTATCGAATCGACACCCGAACTAGCAGGAGTATATACAGATGCCGAACTTTCCAGCAACACAATTTTAACTGTGCGAGAAATAAGTCTTTCTGGAGATGGTAGTACAGTAGCCTGGACAGTAACTGGTAATGATTACAATACTTCCTCTATGGACCGAAGTTATGGTTACGTTGGAATAGGGAAGATTGAGGATGGAAACGCTGCCATATCTCGTAGTCCCTATCTCTATGATGATGCTAGCTCTACAATTTTTCTATCTAACCCATCTCTATCTTTTGACGGCTCGCAAATTGCTTGGTTGCGAGGAGATTCAAATAATAACTACCAAGTTCTTACAGCAGATACGGAATTTACTTCTATAGTTCAAGTATCTCCACCTCCTAATAATCCCAATCTCTATTATTCTCCTTCTATTTCTAATGATGGTTCGACAGTAGTGTTTTTAGAACATGGATATATTATTTCTCCTACATTTGGTAGCGGCAAAATCTTTGTTTCTAAAAACAATAATCCCGCAACTGAAATCTATCAAATTCCTGATGGGTTATATCCAATTACATTTGGTAATGGAACGATTAATATAATATCTACATCTCCTGATGGCGAACGTATATTCTTCAATTTGTTGAACGAAGAAACCAACGAGATAACTCTAAACGTTATAAACTCTGACGGTACGGGAGAGGTAACTCAAATTTATACTGGCAATCCCATAGAAAATGACACATTTATCTATGATTCTGTCAGATATGGTTCTGAATCTATTTCCTCTTCAGTTAATATTGGAGTGCGCTATGGCAATTTTGATAGGGAAACAGGTAGCGGTGAAATAATTACCTGGGGTCCTTCCCACGTTGAATTCGATAGCATCGAAAGGTTTGACTTTACGGGGACACCCTACGGCGACGAGCTTTTTGGCGGCAACAATGCAGATATCCTCACGGGTGCAGGGGGTGCAGATACACTTCAAGGTGGGGGAGGAGATGATACTTATAAGCTAGATGCTGATACCGCAGCAGGTAGCATAATTCGCGATACCGCAGGTGGGGACTCACTCGAACTCAATAATGGTACGTTATCTTTAGCTCAACCAGCAGCTAACACCATTGGTTTAGCCAGAGGTAACACTACTCTGATTATCGACCTCAATCAAGATGGAATTATAGATCCCGAACAAGACTTGAGTATCTTAGATTACTTTGCAGAATCTAGTGCGGAGGCAGGAAATGGCTTTATTGAAAATGTAGCCAACCTCTCTGGTAATGATATTTTGAATTTATTACCTCCTGGCGAGAGTGTTGAAGTAGATAACATCGACGTAAGTAATCCTGAAGAGGAAAACCAAAATGATAACAACAATAACAATAAGACAGGTTCAAGTTCTACTGTCTACCGCTTTTTAAACCCCGATGTAGGAGTTCACTTCTACACAGCTAACGAAGTAGAAAGAGATGCGGTTTTAGAACTACCTAACTACACTTTTGAAGGAGAATCATACAACACCGTAGATCCTCTATCTGGAAATGCGGAAGATGTATATCGCTTCTTTAATACCAACACGGGGGTTCATCTCTATACTACGGATGAAAATGAGAGAGATTATATTACTGATAATCTAGCTGAATTTACTTTTGAGGGAACTGCATTCAGTGCTTATGAAACCGAAGCAGAGGGAACAATTCCTATATATCGATTTTTCAATGGTACTACTGGGGCGCATTTTTATACTCCTTCTATCGGTGAAAAAGATAGCGTTGAAGCTAATTTACCTGACTTTGCTTTTGAGGGAGTTGCCTACCATGCTTTTCCTTTAAATCAAAATACATAGCTAATACCAATTAGAAAAAATAATGCGATAGATCGAACCACGAGCAAGCTTGTGGGCAGTAAATTGGTAGGGTGGGCAATAGTCAATCTATTCTCGACAACGGAGAATATATCATTACCCACCTTACAGGCTCTTGATTTATTCTTTTCGTTTCCAGTTCATTATGTCCCAAGTTCGCATATCCCAAGCTGTTGGTTCATAACCAGTTAAACTATTGCCAAAAGCCATTACATCAGCACGATGGACTAGGGGAATAACTGCCGCATCCTCAATCAACATATCGTTCATTTCAATAAATAATTGCGATCGCTTTTGAGGATCTAATTCTTGAGTAGCTTTTTGCCACAGACGATCGTATTCTGAGTTACAGTAGCGGGAATTATTATCTCCAGACCAGTTATTAGCCTTTTGAGGAATTTGGTTACAGGTCATAAAATTCATATATGTCTGCGGATCTGGAACTGTATTACCCGTAGTGTGCATCTGCAAGTCTGCATAAAAATGCTCTACAGTATCCTTGTTGCTTGGATCTCCAGAAAAATGTATCCCTGGATCGATACTTTTTAGTTCTACTTCCACTCCAATCGATTGTAGACCTTGTTTAACTACAGTTTGGGTTTTTTGACGCAGAGGATTAACCGAAGTTTGAAACACCATCTGCATTTCTATACCATTGCGATCGCGGATGCCGTTACCGTTAGTATCTTTCCATCCTGCTTCATCTAACAATTCCTTGGCTTTTTCGGGATTATATTCATAGCCAGTATTAGAAGAAACATATTCAGTTGGTGCTACCAGAAAGTTGGCTGTAGCTTTCCCTGTAACGCCATATAGCTGTTCGGCGATGATGTCTCTGTTCACTGCTAGAGCAAAGGCTTGACGAACATTGCGATCGCTCAAAAAAGGATGGGGAAAATCTACGCTGGATCTTTCTCCAGATGGAGCAACTTTGTTGGGATCGCTGTGGTTGATAATGATTCTTTCCATTAACGCGCCATAGTTGGACACCACTTCTCCTTGTCCCGCTGTTGCTAATTCTTCTAGCACAGGTGCTTCTACCTGAAGATTGTAAGCAAAGTCTGCATCACCTGTTTGCAATACTGCTCTGGCTGCGGATGTTGCATCACCACCGCCTTTAAGTTCAACTCTTTCAAAGCCCAATTCTTCTGCTTGACGAAATTCAGGATTTGACTCGTAGATTACCG
>CAKZYI010000561.1 GCA_937884735.1 uncultured Pleurocapsa sp. | reverse complement strand
CAGCAGCACCAGTTTCTAAAGGGACAATTTGCACATCATCTCGCTTCATTCCTTATGATTCTAATGCTAAACTTTGTAAAAAGTCGTTTGCTATTCCTTCTTCCACAGCAACTTTTTTACCTTTCAAATCTTCTACAGTATTAATATCTTCAGTAACAATAATTTTGTCATTTCCCGCAGAATTATCATTAACCAAAATAATTACTTCTCCATGAACAGCATCAGCAGCACAAGAAATTGTGTCATTTAAAGTTTGGCAATTACCATCTAACTGTCCCGCAGCAAAAGCTTCCATCGACTCTAAATAATTATCAAACCATTCCATTTTAACGTTGACGTTATTTTTGTTAAATAACCCTTCCTCTTCTGCGATCGCCCAAGGCTACCAACCATACCAGTTACTATATCCTATTACTACAGGCTCGCCTAAATTGGCAGAATTAGATACATCCAAATCTGAAGACTGAGGAGATTGAACAGCTAATTGTTAATACTAAACTCAGGCAAAATATGCTGAGTAATGATGTTAGTTGATTTTTATTAATTCCCATTACTAATTATTTTAAAAATACAAATCTCAGTTGCTTTGTGTTTTATCGCCTAAACACATCAGAAATAAAGCCTAAATCGAAATAAAATATATTCTACTCTCGTGTTATCAATCGGCTTTAGCATGACTTCAATAGTGACGTTAAAATCTGCCTAATGCTGTAGAGTCAATACCTACTTTCTGGCGAACAGATATTACTTTGAAGATATTAACCGCAACAGTACTCACCGCAGTTGCAGCAGCAGCACCAGTAAGTCCCCACAGAGGAATCCAAAACCAATTTAGAATAATATTTAAAGCTACGTTGATAGTACTACCGATGAGGTTAGACTTTTCATTTCCTGTCATGGTTAATAGAATACCAACCGAACCTGATGCAATGCTAAATAGCTGTCCTAAACACAATATAGTTAGTGCTGGTCTTGCTTGAATAAATTCTCGACCAAAAAGTGAAAGATACCAATTACCGCCAAAGATAAAAAAAGCAGCCATGGGCACAGACACCAAAAGCATTATACGGGAACTTTGGGTAACGACCTGCTGCATCTGTGGTATTTTGTTTTCAGTGTATAAACCAGCAATATTGGGACTTAAAACATTGTTAACCGCAGTTAAAACAAATGCCAGTAGCTGTACTCCACGAATTACAGGATTATAAAGACCTGATGCTTCTGCACCGATAATCGTACCCAACATTAGGGTATCACTACGGGAGGTGACAACATACATTCCACCCAAAAGCATAAAGGGCAGTAGTTTGCTCAACCACGCTTTAGTTTGATACCTATATTCAGCTTGCTCAACTTCTTGAGGGAGATTTTTTTGTAATAGATAGATTCCAATACCTAGGGTAATGATAGTTGCGATTAACCTCGAACCTAAAACCACGCCAGCAGTTAAAGAGCGATCGCTCTTTAAGTACCAAGCTGCTGATAAACTGATTACCAAGATTGGTACGACAATCATTTCTGGAAATAGCCCCAAAAACACCAGCTTTAAGCCTTTCATTGCCGCTAAACGGATGTTTCTTAGGGCAGAGATCGGCAAAAGAGTCATTGCCAACGAGAAGGTGATAATTATCTCTGGCTGGTTTCGAGAGTCTAAATGCCAAACAAATGCGATCGCAATCAAGGCGATTAGAATCGAACTAGTCAAGACAATAAAATTAGACCAGCGTAACAGTCCTCGCAATAGTCCCCATTCAGCCTTAGTTTTATATACTGCAACTTCTCGCACTATCAGAGTATCTAACCCCAAAAGTGCAGGAATAATTAAAAGATCGTGCCATGCTAGAGCATAGGTATATACTCCAAAGCTTGTTGCGCCCAAAAAGCGAGCCAGTAAGACATTTAGGACAAAACCTAACCCTGAAGCCCCTACTTTTAACCCCATTACTCCAGCAAAGCTTTCGACAAAGCGATTTTTTAGCTTTTTGGGTAGGAATGAAAGCAATTTTGTCATTAATTAATGCTATATAGTTAAGAAAATATGTATTTAAGATTTTTAAAATATGTTTTGATATCAATCCAAGCTCCTTGATA
Organism: uncultured Pleurocapsa sp.; assembly: GCA_937884735.1. Lineage (GTDB taxonomy): Bacteria > Cyanobacteriota > Cyanobacteriia > Cyanobacteriales > Xenococcaceae > Waterburya. The sequence continues at coordinate 5,970 of CAKZYI010000561.1, read as the reverse complement.
ATGAATCAACATGATTATTAGTAATAGCTTGAATTTTTGAAGATTATTGAGGGGAAAATCGAGGGAACTAAATTTTTGGCTAGCAGTTCTTGTAGGAGGTTTTAAACGCCATAAAATAGTCAATAATTGATGCCAATAAAATAAGAATTTTTTATTAGTTGATAGTCGATCTACTTCATAACCTCCCATTCTAGTTCGAGCTATCTTTTGAGAAATTTCTTTTAAAGAATATCTAGCAGGATGAGCGATACAGGTGTCTGCTCCATAAATTAAATTGTATCCGTGTTGGGCAACTCTTTTACCCCATTCTTTATCTCCTCCAGACTTGAGAGTAGGGTTAAAATTTCCTACTGTATTAATAACTTTTTTCCAGGTAAACATATTAGCCGTTGCGCCATATTGATTCTCTTTGATGTATCTTTTATGATCGAGAAAAGTGGCACTGTCGTAAATTTCTACACTAGTAGGCTGAGTTGGATTTTGATAAAAGAATTTGATTTTTCCCGAGACTAAACCACAGTTATCTACAGACATTAATTGTTTGACACCGTTAGTCAACCAATCGGGTTCGGGTATGCAGTCTGAGTCGGTAAAAGCTAGAATTTCTCCTCGAGCAATACTAATTCCTTGGTTGCGAGCTATATAGGAGCCTGGTTGGTTTTCGTAGGTAAGTTTTACCCGATCAAATTCTTGGATGACTTGGGTTAAATCCTCTTTTGAACCATTATCGACAACTATCACTTCATATAGTCGAGCAGGATAGGTTTGACCATTCAACGCGGACAAGGTTTGGCGCAGTCCTTCAATATTATTTAGTACACGAATAATTACCGAAATAAATTTATCCATAAAAAAATTCTTGTCAAATAGATATAAATTAAAAAATTGATTGATAAAAGTGCAAATATTAAATAACCTCATGATTTCAGCTCTTTCGCGGGGGTCGATACTTCCTAATTTTAATTTTTTGATTACTTTTTCTACATCTATATAATTATTTAAAACATTACCAGAATCTTCAATAGTTTTAATAAAAATTGGTGCATGTTTATTGAGTAATGAGTTGAAAACTAGTGCCGAATTGCGGGGTTTTAATTGGGGAAATAAATACCATACATAGCGATTTTCAATTAGGCGATCGCGATATTTTTTCCAGGGATTATTATAAATTGGTAATTTACCCTTATCTGCTTCTTGAAAACCAGCTAAATCGGGAAATTCTGCTAACAGTATTTTTCTGAATATTTTCCTACCTAAAATTAACGGTAAAGGCAATTGCAAGACAAAATCTAAGTTTTCTTGAGTATAAAAAGGTAATTTAGTTGGTAAAAATATGCCAAAAATCTTAGAAATAGCGTTACCCAAATAGCGTCTTTGGCGATAATAAAAATCAAGACACATTAAACGTTGATAAACATATGATTGCTCTATTCCCTCAAAAGCATTGGTCAAATCTTGAGCGATACCTCTGGTCAGATAAGGTTTAAATTCAGGCGTGGCAAACTCCAGTAAAATATTAGGGGTGGCATTCATTCCCCAATCATTTAATTGAGCTAGCACCTTATTATTGGCTTCCTGTCCAAAATAGTCTTGGGATATACCCCATTTGGTTAAACGTCCCCCTCCTAATGGTCCACCTAAAAAGCCATGAATTACTGGTAAATTCTGTGTCTGCAATAAATCGATCCAACCTTTCCAATAAAAAGGAACATTGTTGACGCTAAAGGATTCTGTCCGCCAGGCAGGAAATTTAAGGTCGGACTCGGCGATCGCCGAATCTCCAGTAAAATTATAAGTAATATATTCTGTATTAGTTGTCTGTGCTAATTCTACCCCCAATTTAAAATCATCACTTTCTGGCTCTCCCCAAGTAGCAGCGGTTATTTGTTTTTCCGAACGTTGCAAATAACCAAGCAAAATTCTAGAGTCCAATCCCCCAGACAAAGCAATCAGAGAATGGGGAGCGTCTCCTAACCAAGTTTGCAGAGATTGTTCCATCAAGCCGTTTAAACGATTGATTAGTCCTGCTTCTGTACTAGTGAAATCTACTTTATTAGATCTAGCAGGTCGAGAAATAAATTCTATTTTCTCCCGACGAAATACCGTGGCGCAATTAGCGGGGAGGATTTTGACTCCTGCAATCAGTGTATCATCCGTTAGGGGATGAGATAGGGCAAGAGTAGCCGCTAAAACTTGAGGATTGAGTTTTTGAGGAATAAACGGTAATGAACGAAATGCCTTAAGGTTGCTAGAAATAACAACAGTTTCGTCCTGCTGCCAATAGTATAAAGACTTGGTGCTCAAATAATCAGAAGTCACCAGTAAAGATTTAGTATGTTCGCACCATACCAAAAGATTATAAACACCATTGAAAATGAGATCGCTTAATAGAGGGAAATCAGCATTCTCCCAACTAGAATCTGGTTTAAACCCCCCACAAATATCACCGTGTAAAACAATATCTCGCGATTCATAATGCCAATGGGAATCTTTTCCATCAGCTTTACTTACCGTACCCAAGCAAATTTCAGGTTTGTCTAGCTCAATTTGTGCAGAATAGCCGTCTGCAAAAACACCATCCTGAGCTAAATTTTGCACTAACTCTGGTAATGTGCGACTTTTACTCCAGTTGATAATGGCGAAAACATCACTAATCATGTTAATCGGCTACTCAATAATTGTTTTAAAGGACTCAATAAGGAGCTAAATTTATACTTTTTCTGAGATAGAATTTTCTTGAACCTGTTGTTGATAAACCTAAATGGCAAACGAGTTATGGCAAAACCAAAACGCTTGATGTGCTGTAGCCAAACAGGGTCGTGAAGCAAACTGTCTAAGCTTAAGCCCACATAAGGTTTCCACCTGACTTGGTAAGACATTGGTAGCTTAAAGCTTGGTTTATCCCCAACAAAATCATCAGGAATCCCCGTCAACTCATAACATTGTTCAAAAGACTCTGGCAAATTTTGATATTGGTAAAGAAACTCAAAATCGATTACTTTTAAACCAGAAGTGCGATCGACAATAATATTGGCTGGTTGAAAATCAATCAGGGCATAACCGCGATCGTAAAAGAATTTTAACGTTTGGAGGGATTGTTTAGCGATCGCTAGGGGTAAAAGTTTACTCTGTCTATTTCTAAATTTTAAAACATCATCATAATAGGGATATACAAGATAATTTGCACCGCAGTCTAGTAAAGTAGGAATAGCAGAAGAATCATCGGCAAAACATTGACTAACAAATGCTTCTCGCTGAAAAAACTTTTCGCAACCTGGTTTAAATGTCTTTTTAACCGCTAGTTGATTATCGTATTCAATGACTTCTACTTTTGCTCTTCTGCCAAACCTAGTTAATATTTGCTTGACATTATAATTAGTCTCAAAGTTCTTGCGGAGCAAGTCTATTTTTCGCTCAAATTTTTGTAGCTTGTGAGGAAAAGTTATTTCCAAATAATTCCAGGCTTCTCTTTCGTTATCGCTAGAGTGAACTGTGTTGCATTGTTTTTCAGGAGGCAAAGAACGATTAACCGCATCTCTAATCTTATTTTTAACTCCTATGCGATTATTGGATAGGTGAGGTTGTTTGGCTAAAGCTTCTGGAGTTGGCAAAATTGGCATCAAATCTACTGCTACCAATACCATGGCAGGATCTCCTCCCGACTCAGACCATGGTCCTTTTCCCCAATTTCCTCCACGTACCTGATATTTGACTCGCTTGGCTTTTTTCTTACCCAGCATTTTGGCTTTGATTATGTTGAAACCTTCTTTTTTCAATAGCTCAGTAATTTCAGTTTCTAGGTTCAAATCCAACGCCTTTTGTCGAATAAAAAATACCGCTAATCCACTAATATCTGTGCTTGGCTCTACTCTGTTGTTTTTATTCTCTTGTGTTGACCATATTTGACTACTGTCTAACCGAGCCAAGGTATCTTCAGATGGTCGCCAATTAATGCTATTTAAGAAGCGATCTAGACCCTCTAAAGTAATATCAACCTCTATACTTAAGGAACTTGCCAGATTTTGCAAAATATCACCGTATTGATGCTCTGGATCTCGTTTGACGCTTTCTATTTCTGCCAAAGACCAAGGAATACCAGATTTATGACCCTTGTGGTAAATTGCATGATAGGCAAGACTATAAAAGTGAATTTCAGGACTTGGTACAAAAAAACTATCCTTAAAAGCGATCGCTTTGGCTAAAATTTCTTCGGCTAGCAAAGGTGGATAGTAAGCCATGTTTTTATAAGCTGTACCAGGCAATCCAGAAACAGTGTAAATATCACAGGGAATAATTCCTGGCTGTTTTTGCAGTAAAGACTCTACTCGCTCTATATCTTCGTCCGCCACCAGCATGTCGATATCTTCTCCTGGCATAATTACAGGTAAGTCTTCAAACCAGCGCAAAATTGCATAATTAATCTGCTGGTGGTTTAAATTTTCAAAGAAACCTGTAACACCAAGATGAGGAGATACAAAACGTCTGGCATTAGGCGTAACTCTTTTAAGAATTTTAACTAATAATACTGGCTGTTTGATTCCTGAATCATCTTTCAGACTTAATAAGCCTGACACTTTGATACGTCGGAAAACTGTATTTTTTAATAACCCAGGAAAACCACTAATCAATCCTAAGAGGTTTGTCGGTGCATAACAAATATATTGAGTATGCTTATATTCATCAAAAAACCACATTCGTTCTAATTCTGCTTTTTCAGCCAGAATTAAAACATCTGCATTGTTTCTCCTAATACTAAAATATTCGTCTGCTTCTAAAATATACCCCTTAGATTTACCTCCTATTGTTCCATCTCTTGTCAGCAGTCCCAGATAATTACTCCCTGTCTCATTGCTGCAAAAACTTGCGAATCTAATTTTTGTCCCGCCTACTTCAATAATCCTCTGAAATTGGGAAAGCGATCGATTTAATGTCGGGCGAAATTTCCCTCCCAGCAAAAATGACAATACACTCAAAACCCAAGTTAGCTGATATAAATAAATTGAATTAAACCATTTATTTTTATTCATTCTATATTTAATTATTTTTATCCAAAGGGACAGGCTATACACTCCAATGTGTAAGGACAATCGCTTATCCTCTCATTAGGATTGACTTTCCCCAGAGTGATAAAAAAGTAGTATAAACTATAAATTATTTAGAAAAGCAGACTAAACAGTAGACCATCCTCTTTTGCTGAAAAAATAGTCTACAGGCTATGTCCAATATCTGTTTAAAAAATTATATGTCTTACATATATCTTAATTCAACTGAATGTTTTTCAATTTATCTGTTTTTAGACAAATTTGCTGGCAACATTTAGTTACAAGTTGAAATACTAAAAAACTTTTGTCCATTGATTATCCTAGGCAATAGACTTAGCTTTCAAAGGTTCAGTCTGATTGATCGATAGTTGTTTCTTGCCGTCAATGACACTTAAGAACAGTTCTTCGTGGGCTTTCAAATCTTTATCATCAGCAAACTCTGCGTAATACCGATCTAAACTACTTTTGCCCATAGCCTGCAATTTCAATTCATTGTCGAGTAATTGAGTTAGCTTTTGGTCGCATTCTGCTGCATCTTTAAAGTAAGCTGCACCTTCCCCTGCTACCCAAGCATTAAACGGATTGTCTTGTGCTAACACTGGACTACCAGCAGACATCGCTTCAATTAATGATGGATTCGTGCCTCCTACTTGGTGTCCATGAAAATACAGGGAGGTGTAATATCTCAGAGCTTTGACCACCTCTTGGTCATAAATACCACCAACAAACATTACTTCTTCGCTAGCGACTTCCAAAACCTCCTTGTGATAGGCATTTTCTTCGGGTGAATAGTTGCCCAGTACCACTAAAGGCATATTTCTTTTGTGTTGGGAAAATGCTGATACTATCTCTAAAATTGAATTTTCTGGCTCTGGTCTGGCGATTACCAAACCATACTTTTTAGGAACAAGATCATACTTTTCTAATA
>CAKZYI010000560.1 GCA_937884735.1 uncultured Pleurocapsa sp. | reverse complement strand
ACGGAGATCCTCGATTAGGCAGGAAGTACGATGCTTTGTCGGGGGCGAGAGATCTAGGATTTGATGAAAATCATGCCCACGTTCAGCCAGAAGGAACTTATCACTATCACGGCTTGCCAACTCTTCTCTTAGATGACTTAGGACTTTCACCAGCAGAACATTCTCCTCTCGTTGGTTGGGCTGCCGATGGTTTTCCGATCTATGCAATGTATGGTTACAAAGATGGTAAAGCAGCAGATTCGGAGATTGTGACAATGACATCTAGTTATGAATTAAAATCGGGCAATCGTCCAGGGGGAGAAGAACCCGACGGAGAATACGACGGCACGTTTGTTAGAGACTATGAATATGAGGAAGGAGCAGGAACGCAAGATGAATGCAATGGTAGGATGACTGTTACGCCAGAATATCCCGATGGTACCTATGCCTATTTCCTCACTGCTGATTTTCCGATCGTTCCTCGATGTTTTAGGGGTACACCGTCTCAGGATTTTGCTAAAGGTGGCGGTACGAGATAGTTGCGATCGACGAACAGTTTAAAAATACCGCGTTCTTTATAATAAGCTTTTATCATGACTGCCAAAACTAACACGATTGCTCAACTACTAAAGCCGTCAGAAATAGATTTTGATACCTTACACGACAGCTACGATCCTATGTTGGGGTTAGTTAAGGAATTAATCGGTGTAGTTCCCAATTGCGATAAACTGCTAGAAATTTGGTCGCCTGGGTTTCGTACCTATAATTTAATCGTGCCAAACCTTTTAAATTTACCCTTCTCTTTATGGGGATTTGGTGCGCCCAAAAAACTGATGGGATTGGCGATGTATGCTTCTAGCAGAGCAGCAGAATGCTACTATTGTTCCGCTCATACTTGCGCTTTTGCCTTAAGGCGTGGGGTTCATCCTATATCTCTAATTGATACCCAAAATCCAAAAGAAATTGCTGTTATTGAAGTGGCACAAGCTTTAGCCCAAATACCCTGTTCCCTCTCGGCGCAGCAATGCAAAACTTTGCTTGAATATCTATCCCCAGAAGATATCGAGGGGATTGTTTTTTCCGTTGGCTAGAGGGGCCGTCTCAATAAGTTTATGGTCGCTATGGGGGTAGAATTAGAAGCCGATACCAGATCGGAAGTTCAGATATATCTGGAAGCTAAAGACTGGAAAAGTAGCATCAATGCGCCAGTGCCATCCATCGACAGTTTGCAAACCTACCTCCGCGTTTTAAAACTAGCACCATCAGCCATTGGTTTAGAGAAAACCTGGACTAAAGGAGTTCCCAATAGTTATCGGTTAGCAGGAGCATTTTTAGAACAACACACTGGCTATTCTTTCCCATTGCTGGATAAATTAACCCATAAAAGAGCAATTCGTGCCTTAACTACTATTCTGCGGGATAACCTCGATCCAGAAAATAGTGAGATAGGCATAGCTAATAAATGTCTGGCGGGATTAGTTTAAGCCAGTATAGTTGGCAATTTTACTTTAATCAAAGAAGCTCGTTCATTACTAGCTCATTTTGCCCCTGAAATAGATCGCCAATCTTTGGCTACTGTAACTGAGTTCGCCCATCAACCCGATCTAGAAGATACTGCCGATATTGAATTTGCCTATAGCAAAATCGAACGGGCATATACCGAATTATCTTTGCTACCAATGTTTTCCGAGCAAACTTTAGCTATTCTATTTCTCGCTAAAGCAGCTTCATCTAGTCCTGCCAAGATCGATCCTCACATCATTGCACGTATAGATAGTTGTCTGAGTCCTGCTAGCATTATCGAATTAATGGTTTGGTTGTCTATCCAGCAATTGATGCATCGTCTTCATTGTTTTTATGACGTGATGGATTCGATTTAAACAACTTCATGCCATTAAATATTTAAAAATAGAGAAAAATATCCTCATCACGGAATTATCTTTATGCGTCTCAAGAATGAACGTTCTAGCAATAAAATCCATGTGCTTCGACAGTTATTGTCAATGTATTCTCATAAGTTAGCTGACAGCTTTGTTGTTATAACAGAAAGCCAGGTACGTTTTCGCAACTTATGATGGTTAAAGCGATCGCCTTTTATGACTAAAATTACAACATTGTCATTAAACACCTCTGCTAAATGTAATGTCGAACATTTATAATTTAGCTATACCTATAAACCGCACCTAGTCAGCTTTTGTTTTTGCGATTAGAGCGATCGCTGTTTTTTATCCAGTTTGATAATAATTTATGCCACTCAAGTTTTCCCCTGCTAAACGCACATATAACTCAAGCAATCGATTTATCTTTATCGGTTGCTTATTTCTTTTATCAGGATTATTGATACTTATTACGAGTTGCGAAAACGTACCTGCTGGAAATGCTCAAAGTACTTCCTCTTCTCCCGCAGCAGACTGCACGACCTATGAAGAAGCTTTTGAGTTACACCTCGATTCTGAGGTAGTTAATTGTACCGCTGATTTCCTTGAGGTAGAGGCTACTGGTCTTCCCGATCTGACTTCTGGAAGTAGCGAGGATGTGCCGATGGTAGGCATCCAGTCTTGGATACAAAGAGTAGCGATTCCCTACGATTATCAGTGGCGTATTACCCTCTCTCCCGATTGGTTAGATGAACCCGTTGAAGCCAGTGCGCGGGGTCCAATAGCAATTGCGGTTGACGGTGTGCCAATTTTCCATTACGAACGACGACCCGATGCTTCAACTTCGCTAGATAATTACGAAGAACGCAATGATACCGTTGTTCAAGGCGAATTAGACCAGTGTGGAGGTCACTCAGGGCAAGGTGAAGACTATCACTATCATTACGCCCCAATTTGCTTGATGGACGAACATAATCCCGAATTACCGATTGCCTTTGGTCTTGATGGTACTCCTGTCTACTACGGGGAAGGGGGTGATGATTATTATGGACGGGGTAGATACAGCGACCTTGATTACCTACCTGATGAAACGCTTGATGATTGCAATGCGCTGCAATTGCCAGATGGTAGCTATGTTCACTTCACAACTAAAACCCCACCTTATGTTGTAGGTTGCCATCACGGATCTTTTGACTCCCAACTGCAAATAGAACCTCCTCCCTTCGATGCACTGGCGCAGCGCACACCAAATCCCCTCGGTGGTAGCTATGGTGAACCTGCCTCAACGCTAATTACGGATTTTGAAGAAAATGAAGATGGATATCGTTTAGCTTTTGATTCTTTAACAACACCTGGAGTAACGAGCGCGATCTTGTATCGTCAGATTTCAGTAGATTGTTGGGAGTTTGAATATCAATTAGTTGCGGGTGAAACAGGAGAGACGACAGAAGCCTGCCGACATGAACATTAGTCCGTCAGAGTGAGAAAGTATCGTTTGAGCAAAATGAAGATGGTAGTATTGTAAAAAGAAATGCTAACAAAATATGAAGATCGGCGAAATAGAAAAAATTCTCTTCATTCGATCTCTTTTTTACTCCAGGCTGACTATTTTGTTTGTAACAGCATTCTTTTAGATATTCGGGCTATAAAGGAAATGTTCAATAATATAGCGCGATCGCCAACAATATCAAAACATGAGTCTAGAATTAACTGCTGCTGCTTTACTGAGCATGGCTTTAGGTGGCATCGCGGGAAATGCTGCAAGCGATGGAGTGCAAAATCTACAACGAAAACTATGGCAGACAATTAAAAACCGCCTTTTACAGAATCAACCAATAGAAGCGGAAATAGTCGAACTAGAACAAAATCCTTCTGAGAACAATCTAAAACCCTTAGAGGCTTTTCTTCAGGTTGAAATGCATAAAGATAAGTTATTTGCCGAGACGATCGGTAAACTAGGAAAAGAAATTGCTGAGGCTAAAAACGGAGACACCATTAAGATCGACAACTTTACAGCCAAAGATAATGCGGTTGTTATTGGTAAAGCAGAAGGGAAAACACAGTATTTTCGGGGTACTCATCTCAATTTGGGAAAGGATTAAGCCCAGATGAAATTCTAGAGATTGAATACAGATCGAAACGGGCTAATTCACAGACTTCTACTTCTACCTATCTTTTCACCAACCCACCACATCCAGATAATTGGGTAGAAAGAAAAGAAGAGATAGAAACCATCAAGGCGTGGTTAAATAATCCACAAGTTACTACCGTTGGTATCACCCAAGCCAGCACTTTGGGGATTCAGGGTTGAGGAGGTGTGGGTAAATCTACTTAAGCTGCTTATTTATATCATGTTCTAGATTTTGAAGCTAAATTCTGGGCTGATGTTAGATTAAAACCCGATTTTACAGTTTTTGCCGAACAAGCAATCAAGGCATTGGGTAGTAAAGTCTCCTATCCCATAGATGTCACTCAATTGATTAATAACTTGCTGGGGTTATTAAGTCAGCGTCGTTGCTTTTTGGTAGTCAATAATCTGGAAACACTCTTAGACAATAACCGAAATTGGCAAGATGAAAACTATCAGCGGTTTTTTAGTTGTTGGCAACAGCAGGGTACAAATAGCACTCTCTTGATTACCACCCAAGATAAGCCAAAATCGTTTCAAGGTTCAAAGCAGTGGTATCCCTTGGGAGGAATGAAACTTGCAGAAGGAGTAAGTTTACTCAACAAATTAGCCGTACAAGGAACAATAGAAGAACTTGAAGCTTTTGTTAAGTATGTAAACGGACATCCTTTAACAATCAAGCTAGTAGCGGGATATCTCAGCGAATATTGCGATCGCCAATTAAGCCAAGTTGAAACACTGGGATTAGAACAATTCGAGTTAGCTTATCAAGAAGCAAAAGGATCGCATCGCAATAAAGAGGGTGCTCGTCTATCTTGGATTATTCAGCAACATTTAGCCAGATTAAATGTCGAACAACAAGTATTTCTTACTAATTTAAGCGTGTATCGTTTGCCTTTCAATTGGGAAGCAGCAAGCTATATGTGGATGGAGACAGAAGAAAAACCCTTTGTGATCCAAAAAAAGCTACAAGAATTTTGCAATCGTTCTTTATTAATTAAAACCAAAGATGGTAAATTCCAATTTGAATCTTTAGTCCAAAAGTTTATTCTACAGCAAACACATAATTTAACTGATGCTCATAAAAAGGTGATCGAATATTATAAGGCGAATTTAAAAGACGAATCATCTTGGCAGGTTTTAGAAGATGTCGCTGAACATTTAGAAGTGGTTTATCATTATTACGAGCTAGAAAACTTTCTTTTAGCTTGTGAATTTTTCGATATATGTTTTGAGTTTTTAGATCTACAAGGCTATTACTCAAGTACAATCGCAATCTGTGAATCCTTAGTTAATAAATGGAAATCAAACTTAAAATCAGAACATGAAATTGCTTTTGCACATTTAAATAATAAGCTGGGAAATGCTTATTTTCGTTTGAGTAAATATGACACTGCGATTAATTGTTATAATGATTTATTGGAATTTTCAAAAACCAAAAATAATGTTATTAGCATAGCTCACGCTTTTAATAATCTTGGTAATGTCTACACATATTATTTAAGTGACTATCAAACTGCAATTGATTGCCTAAAACAATGTCTAAACATTACACAATCTTTTGCAAATTTACCATCAGATGAAGTTAAAGAATATCAGTACATAAGAGCTAATTGTTTAAACAATTTAGCAAATATACATAATATTTTAGAAAAGTATAAAATTGCAATTGATTTTTCAAATGAATCTTTGAAAATTACAGAAGGTAAAAAGGAACAGTATTTTTTAAAGACATACGCTCATTCATTAAATATTTTAGGAAATGCTTATACAGACACAGAAAAATATAATAAAGCTATTAAGCATTATCAAAAACATTTAGAAATTGTTCAACAAATAAAAGATGTAAGTGAAGAAGCTCGTTGCTTTAACAATCTAGCAAAAGTATATATTGCTCTAAAAGAGTATTCTATTGCCGAGAAGTATTTTAATGAATCCTTGAATATTAAAGTCAAGATCGGTGATAGAAATGGAGAAGCTACATCACTATACAATTTAGGTAATATGTTTCATAGTATGCAAGATTATCTGAAAGCAATAAATAATTTCAAAAAGTCTTCAGAAATTGCAAATTCAATAAAAAATCTCATAACTGAAGCCCATTCATTATTTAATTTAGGATGCTGCTATGACGAAATAGAGAAGAAATCACAAGCTGTTGCAGCCTTTAAAAAAGCGATGAATTTATACGAAATAATTGGTTTTAATAATAACGTAAAACAATGCGAGCAAATAATTAAAGAGTTTAGCCATTGAACTATGGCTTGAGACGTCTTTGAGTCTCTTCGCGTCTTTGCGACTTAGCGTAATTTTTTTACCCTTCTAATCTAAAGGAAAAGTAATAGTAAAAGCCGTGACGCGATTGCACAAAAATTACCAACAACATTTTAGATAAAATAAAAAAGATCGAGATTGCCAATAAAAACCATGAATAACGACGAGCTATTAAGTCGAATTGCCACTAATTCAGAGATAATGGTAGGAAAACCCGTAATTAAAGGCACGCGCCTTACAGTAGAGCATATTCTCAATTTACTGGCTCATGGTGCATCGATCGCCGAAATTATTGAAGAGTATGACGGTTTGGAAGAAGCAGATATTAGAGCCTGTCTGTTGTTTGCATCTCAATCCTTAGAGAGTACAACCTTTATGCCCCTAAATGCTTAAAAATTAAAAGATGCGATTCCTAGTAGATGAATGTACGGGTAGAAGAGTCACCCAATGGTTAAGACAAGAAGGGCATGAAGTATTTTCGGTTTATGAAGAAGCTAGAGGTATTTCTGATAAAAAAATAGTGAGCAAAGCTTTTGCCGAAAACTGGATCTTGATTACTAACGATAAAGATTTTGGCGAAAAAGTCTACCGAGAGAAATATCCTCACCACGGAATTATCTTGATGCGTCTTAAGAATGAACGTTCTAGCAATAAAATCGATGTACTCCGACGGTTGTTGTCCATGTATTCTCATAAGTTAGCTGACAGCTTTGTTGTTGTAACAGAAAGCCAAGTACGTTTTCGCAACTTGTGATAGTTAAAGCGATCGCTCTAAACAAATCAAATAACTAATTTGAAGGCAAAGTATTAGTATAAGGTTCGCCTTGGCAAAGATTAACCTCAACGATGATATGGGTAAGGTTAGGAATATTTTGGAGTAGGTTTTTATAGTATTCGGGCGATCTCGGATCGTCAGTGACTAGGACAATGGTAGCTGCTAAATGTTGTTGACTAATATGCCAAATGTGCAGGTCGGTAACATGATTATCGGCATCAGCTTCGATCGCACTGACGATCTCTAATTTAGTGTTTTCATCGCTCGCTCCATCGAGCAAGATACCACTAGTTTCTTTGAGCAAATTATACGACCATTTAATAATTACCCCTGCACTCACCAGTCCCATCACCCCATCGAGCCAAATCCAACCAAGATATTTCCCCGCAAACAAAGCAATAGTTGCCAAGAAGGAAGTTAAGGCATCGGTCAGAACGTGAATATAGGCAGCTTTGAGATTGCTGTCGTGGTGATGGTGATGTGAACGATCATCGTGATGGTGGCGATCTAGCAGTAACCAAGCACTAGCCAAATTGACTACCAAGCCTAAAATAGAGACTACGATCGCTTCATTAAATAAAATCGATTGAGGCTCAAACAGACGAGTTACCGATTCTAGGGCGATAGTTAAAGCTGTGACTGCCAGAGCAACCGCGCTAGTATAACCTCCTAGAACTGTTACCTTTCCCGTACCATAAGTATATTTGGGATTGGAGGCGTGACGGCGAGCATATTGATAGGCAAATACCGTAATGCCGAAAGCTGTAACGTGAGTAGCCATATGCCAACCATCAGCCAACAAAGCCATAGAACCAAAAAAGCTACCAGCAATAATTTCTACCGCCATAGTTATAGCGGTCAAGCACATTACAGCAGTGGTATTCTTTTCGTCGCGTAGGGTCGCCACATGGGACGCGGTATACTCTAGGAAGCCGACAGGCTTATCGCAATCGATTGAAAAGTCATGGACGTGTTGCCATGGTTCGAGACTGTTCTCATGCATAGCATTTTGTAATTTGAAGTGCTTTCTTATGCTAACCGATCTGATATTGCTGCTTTTTTGTAAGATTAAAGCCTTATGCCTGATGATAAATGGATTCGTTAGTAGTTAGTTGGGATTAATTACAATATTGTCATTAAATATCGCTACGAAATGTAATGTCGAACATCTCTAATTTAGCTACCAGCTTTTTACTATGCGATTAGAGAGATCGCTTTTTTTTACCCAGTCTGAAATAATTTATGTCGCCTAAGTTTTCCCCTGCTAAACGCACACATAACTCAAGCAATCGATTCGTCTTTATCGGTTGCCTGATTCTTTTGCCAGGATTATTGATGTTAACTGCGGGTTGCGATGACTCTAGCAAAGCCGATCGCATATCCCCTAAAGATCCTCAAAATAATTCTCGACCTTCTCGAAAACCACCAATGCCCCCTGACGGTGCTAAACGTAGTTCTAGTCGCCCTGAAATACCACAAGAATTAACCGTAGATGCAGCAGTAGCAAAACAAGGATCTTTAGAAAAAGAGACTCAGTATGTTGGTACGACATATCCAGTGCGAGAAGTATCTTTGCGATCGCGCATTGAAGGACAGGTTCTGGATCTGAATGTAGATGTAGGAGATTCTATAGAAAAGGGACAGATACTAGGGCGCATCGACGATTCGATTAATCAACAAACGGTATTAGAAGCAAAAGCCGAATTAGAAGCACTGCGATCGGAAGTTACCAGTCTTAATGCCGATGTAAATGAGGCTCAGACTCAAATTAAACAGGCGCAAATTACCCTACAGCAAGCAAAAAACGATCTAGCTCGGTCGAATCAATTAGTCAAAGAAGGGGCAGTGACTCAACAATCAGCAGAACAGGCACAGAATACGGCAGACAATGCCCAACAAGCCTTGGAGTCGGCGCAACAAGAAGTAGTCAATCGCTCCTCGGCAGTAGTGGCTGCCCAACGGCGAGTAGCAGCACAAGAAGCATTAGTGGCTCAAGAACAGCAAGAAGAGTCATTTACCGTATTAACTTCTCCCGTAACAGGTTCGGTGTTAGAGCGAGTGTTAGAACCAGGAGATTTAGCCCAAGTTGGTGAAGAAGTATTGCTGTTAGGGGACTTTAGCCAGGTAGAGGTGCAGGTGCAGATGTCTGAATTAGAACTAGGAAAGCTTCGAGTCGGACAGACAGCCCAAGTGAAGTTAGATGCCTTACCAGAGCAAACTATTACAGGAGAAGTGACTCGAATCTCTTTAGCTGCTGATACGACGGCTCGTTTAGTTCCTGTTGAGGTGACTATTCCTAATCAAGATAGTCGCATTGGTCGAGGATTGCTGGCGCGGGTTAATTTCGATCCTCCAAGCAAGGATAACATTGTCATTCCCGAAACCGCAGTTGAAGTAGCCTCAAATCAAGTAAAAAAGATTAGTACTGATTCTGCCGATACAGCAACTATATTTATTCTCCAGCAAGAAGGAGAAAATGCCACGGTTACAGCCCGTGAAGTCCAAATCGGCGATCGCGCTAATTCCCAAGTAGAAATACTTTCTGGACTAGAACCAGGGGAAAAATATGTCGTTCGCAGCAGTAACAATTTACAAGATGGCGACTCGGTTAATCTTAGTTTTCTCTCTGAATCATGAATATATATTGAAAACTGCGAAAATGCCCCCCGACCCCCGACTCGCGCGTTCCTTAGCGGATTAAAAATCCGCAGGGTCGCTCGTCAATTCTGGGGGAGAAAGATAACTTAAAGTCCCCCAAACTTGGGGGATTTAGGGGGCGAAATCATATGACTAGTAACAGAGTTTATTATGAAATCTTCTCCCACTCCTAGTTTCAATCTCAGCGCGATCGCAATTCGCCAACATATTGGCACTCTAATGCTCACCCTAACGATAATTGTTCTAGGAGTATTTTTCCTGTTTAATCTTCAGGTGAATTTACTCCCGTCCATTACCTATCCCCGTATTGCTCTGCGGATGGACGCACCAGGGATGTCTCCCGAAGTGGCAGTAGATGAGATAACTCGTACCTTAGAAGAAGGATTAGCTGCTACGGATGGAGTAATGCAGATTTTTTCCCAAACTCGCGAAGAAGAGGTAAATATCGACCTCTACTTTCAACCAGGGGGAGATATCGACCAAGCTTTGAATGATACTACGGCTGCTTATAATCAGGTGCGGGATAGCCTCCCCGATGAAGCCGAAGAACCAAGACTATTTAAACTCGATCCCACTCAACTACCAATTTATGAGATGGCACTGACATCCCCATCTTTAGATCCTCTGCAATTGCGAGTGTTTGCCGAGGAAGAACTATCGCGGGAACTGTCCGTAGTTGAGGGCGTATCTATAGTAGATATTTCAGGTGGCGTAGAAGAAGAAATTCGGATCTTAATCGATCTCAGCCGTCTGCAAGGTTTGGGAGTGGGGTTAAACGATGTGCTGGAAGAACTAGAAGAAAACAATCAGGATATTGCTGGCGGGCGGATTTATGGGGACTTAGAAGAACCCTTGACTCGCGTAATTGGTCGCTTTGAGAATGCAGAGGAAATTTCCGCTTTATCTTTTGAGGTAGCCGATACAACAGACGATTCCACCTCCTCCCGTCGCGTATATCTGCGGGATTTTGCCCAAGTTATCGACGGTCAAGAAGACCAAAGAAATTTTGTTAACCTCAACGAACAACCTGCGGTTTA
>CAKZYI010000559.1 GCA_937884735.1 uncultured Pleurocapsa sp. | reverse complement strand
AGAATATATCATTGCCCACCTTACAGGCTCGATGTGGGTTGTTACGAGGGTGCATATGTCTTCAAACTTGAGAAATATGAGTTTATAGAACATTTATTTAAATCAGAAAATTGATGAATTATTATAATCACGTTGCTATGCCAGTTTTAACTACAGTCAATAATCAATATATGGCTGGATGCAATATGGGAAGACAAGGAATATTTGCCGAGCAATCTAGTAATTTATGGGCTGCTATGCAATTATATGACCAAGC
The DNA here is from genome assembly GCA_937884735.1 of uncultured Pleurocapsa sp. GTDB lineage: Bacteria > Cyanobacteriota > Cyanobacteriia > Cyanobacteriales > Xenococcaceae > Waterburya. Next base: position 10,480 of record CAKZYI010000559.1, on the reverse strand, counting down.
TATCAATCTGATTCAACAATCTCTCGAACTAGCTTACCAGTATGGAATTCCTGCTGCCAATAACGTTTACTACGATCTAGCATTGGCTCATTTTAGCAATGCTAGGGTCAAAAACATGCTGGGTTGGAGCGAAATTTCGCGTTCGCATCTTCATCAAGCCTTGGCGATCAACCCTTGTTTAGCCCAATCAATTCCCAACGTATCTCCAATGCAATCAACTCCTCCGCCGCAAAATAACTATGCTGGAGAGCAAACTAATTGGATCAAGACAGTTAACGAGGTTGCAAAAACAGTAAGCAATGTTGTCAATGCGCTAAATGATGGCGTAACTTTATGTAGCAACTTTAATCAACAGTTTGGCGGTCAAAATTCCTTTATGTAGACTAAAATTTCGGGGATATTAGAGCATTTTTGCTATTGCGATCGCCTTTTTAATTGTTTTAACTCCTTGTGACAGGGCAAGTGTTTGGCGTGACGGTCTATAATTTCCTTGTTTAATTGCTTCATATATCGACGAAATATAACTTCCACTTTATTTGGATATTTCTTCGACATATCCGCCAAAACCCAACCAATAGCTGTTTGAATAAAACGCTTATCTTCGCGAACTAGATCGTCGATAATCAGCTCAATCAAAGGATGATATTGTTCATCAGCACTAGGATGTCGAAAAGAAACTATTGAAGCACGACGTTGCCAAAAGTTTTCTGAATGTCGCCAATGTGCAATTATTTCGGCTGCGGAGGTGCCATTTTTTACAATAATTGGATCTAAAACCCTGGTACAAAACCAGTCCGTAGTTGACCAATCGAAAAAGCACCCTTGCTCAAACCAAGAATTACATTCTGCTAGCAATTCTTGATAGTCAATTTTTTTGATCAGATATTTTTGAAGATAAATCGTCCCTGCAAATTTATCTTCGGCGAAACTACTCTCAATCAGATCGCAACAAAGAGCTAGCTGTTCATGAATAGTGTATTGTTTAAGATTATGGTTCAAATACCATTCCTTAACTAAAGAAGCTACCTGAGGCGTTTTTAAACCTCGATAGGCGATCGCATTTTTGAGATAGTTTTCAAACCATTTTTTAGTCTTGGGATTGGCCTGTTGTTCAAACTCCTCGACTAACAGTTGAATCAAATTTTGTCGTTGCTTAATTTGAAGACTCATCTAATTTGCTGACTTTTTGCTTCACTGGAATTTTAGCAGCAGTTAATTTACTCAAATACTGTAATATTGCCATGCCAACTAATATCGAGCCAGCAAACATAAGCCAGAAATAGTTAATAAACTGAGGATGATCCAATGCCCATCCCCCCAGTGGAGGCCCAATAAAATAGCCAATAGCCCAACATTGAGAACTAATAGAAAAATAGACTCCTCGCAATGATTCTGGGGCTAGATCGGCAACTAGACCAGATGCTACAGGCGTATAAGTAATCATACCCAAAGACATCACGCCCAAAGTGATAATTGCCCACACCAAAGTGTTGTTGGGTGTATTGCCTGTCACATATATCATCACAAAAGAAATTCCCCACAGCACAAGAGAAAAACGCAATCCTGTAATCCGACTAAAACGATTGAGTAACCAAGCCATAGGTAGCTGACAAATAGCGGCAAAGGCAATATGCCAGGTAAACAAACCACTAATTATCTGTTCGGAAAAACCAGTACCAGTATCTGCTAGCCGAACAAAGTTTTTCAAATATAAAGGCATTGTGCTTTGTACTTGAGACAGATAGGTAGTGAACAAAATATTAACTGCTACATATACCATTAAAGCCCGATCTCGCAGTGCCAGAGTCCAGCCGTTTTCACTGTTTGATGTTGCTGGTTTTCCTTCAAATTTAAAAGTTTCTGCGATCGCAAAATAAATTACGCCAAAAAATACGGCGAAGGAAATTCCATCAATCACAAACAACCCTCGATAGCTGCCAGAATTAGCAATTAATGCCCCTCCAAGCACGACTCCCAAGCTTAACCCCAAACTATCTGCCAACCTTGTAATAGCAAACGCTTCATTACGTTGTTCGGGTGTGGTCAGATCGATGATTGCTGCTTCAGTAGCAGGCCAATACATGCCAATTCCTAAACCCATTAATAAATTAACCAGGATTAAAGTGGGAAAGTTGGAAGTCAAGGATAAAACCACATCTGCCAATACCGATACAGCAGCAGAGGCTAATAAAGTTTTTCTTCGTCCCCAAGATGGGGTGTCTGATAGCTGTCCTCCAAGAAATCTGCCTACAACTCCTGAAACTGAACCGCTACCCAAAGCTATACCTACCAAAGTGGAAGATAATCCTACTTGATTTACAAAAAAAATCGGTGCGTAGAATAATGTAAAACCAGTCCCGATTTCCGACAACAGCCTACCTGCTGCTAAAATCCAAACCTTAAAACTAAAATTCAGTATTCGAGACATTCAGTATTTGAAGTAAATATTGCGTTTTAAACAAAGTGTTTAACGAGTGATTTTCTCTAAACACCTTAAAACCTTACTACTAAGCATCAATCCCTGGCTACTGACCGCCGACATATTTATATTATCAAAGTGCATCAAGGGACGAAAATATTATCCTAAAACTATTAGCTTTATTTAAAACTATTAAATAACGCGATGTGCAACTTGTAGAGACGATTAGTTTTCTCCACCCTTATAAAAGGGGTCTGTGGGGGGAATCGTACTATTTCCTAAGCTACATCTAAATTCCCCTAAATCTCTCGCTCCCTCGCCCTCCCCAACTTTGGTCTGGGAACAAATGGTTTCCCCCAAGCTTGGGGAAGATTAGAGGGGGCTGGGACTTTTAAAAGTCGTACAGGGCGTATTAAATAATCAAACTAGACATTAAAGATAGACAAATATAACTGTTAAGTACCAACATTAGAGCAACAGTCAAAGCAGCTTTAGATTCACGAATGTTTAATAATTGAGTATATCCAGCATGTAGGCTAAGTGCGCTGTAGGAAAAACCCAGAAAAAACAAAGGAATAGTAAAAGAAAATGCTGAGATGGGTATGAAACCGATCAGTAAACTGACTAAGCCTATAGGTACAACCGCAACACCAGCAATAAAAACGTCCGTAGAAAAACGCCCTCGATTGTGCAAGACGAGGCGCATGATATTACCTGTTGCCAGAAAGCTAACAAAAGGAATTGTTGCAATCAAAAATAGTTGCCAAACTCCTACCATCAAAGGTAGTCCAGTCATAAAATATGTACAAAAAAAGCACAAGCTAGAAAACAAACCATAGGTAGTGCCTACTTGTTTGGACTGTTGATTATTAAGGCGAGAAAATGCAGGTAATAAACCCCCTCCAGGATTAAATAAAGAAAGACTCAAAGTCATTAATGAATTATGAATTAGGTTATCCAACCAGCCAGAGACATGTTTGCCTTTGGTAAGTTCATTCACAATTTCTTGGCTACGACGATAAGCATCGAAATTTTTTTGCGAGCGAAAAAGCTCTGCTGCTTTGTTGAGATCGTTGATAGCCGAAGATGTGGCTAACATTTCTTTATAAGCAATTCCTCGATAATAGTATGCTTGAGGATAGTTAACATCATTAGCGATCGCAATATCGTAAGATTCAATTGCTGGCTGAGTATATCCTAGACTATATCTTGCTCGTCCTTGATAGTAGTGAGCTTTGGCTATATTGGGATCGATCTTAAATATTTGGTAGCAATCATCTAGAACTCCTTGATTATCTCCCATTTTGTAGCGCATTTCGCATCTTTTCAAATAGGCATCTACAAATTTGGGATTTAGCTTAATTGCTTCGGTATAGTCTTCTATAGCCTGAAAATATTCTTTCTTCTGAGTCCGCAGAGTACCGCGAAGATAAAAATCCTGTGCTGTTTTGGGTTTTGGATTATTGTGATTAGTCTGTCTATTGGTATATGAAGTGCTAGTTTGCCTTTGATTGAAAGAAAAACTAAGATCGTAACGACGACGTTTGGTGGGATCGGATAAAACATCGTAAGCCTGGGATATCTGCTTGAATTTCTCAGCGGAAATGGGATCGTCTGGATTTAAGTCAGGATGGTACTGACGAGCTAGACGACGAAAAGCTGTCTTAATTTTTTTAATATCCGCATCTTTGGATACTTCCAAAGTCGAATAGTAGTTATCCGCGTAATTATCCACCCTTGCCATTGATTTAAAATTTTTTTTCGCCGCTAGTTTTGACTGATTCTACTAATATATATGTAGCCACACATATAGCTTTGCATCTATCGAACTCCTGTTTGTTTGTACTGACTACTAACCATTGAGTGAGTTTAGTTTCTCTTCATAATAAGGTAAGAGGCTAGTTATCGAAAGTCATAGCGAAAAATTTTATAACGGCGAAGTGAAAAAGCATTATTTTAGATAACTGTCTTTTGAGTGTCGAAAGTTTAGGGATGACAATTATTATTGAGCTATGATTTTAGACCGTCTCAATATTTACCGAAATTATCTAAGATATAAAGTGTTGAATTATTGGCATAGTTTCTTATATTCTTACTTAAGATATTTAAGTAAGAAACCGAAACAGCACTCATTTGGTAAATTATATAGAACTTAAAATTTGATTCTTATCTTTGGCATCCAAAAATCACTAGAGTATACTATTGAAACTTTATAGAGATAAAAAATATCTCATTGCTCCCACTATTAAATAAGTAAATAAGCACCATATCTATAAATCTTTTCATGTTGGCTAACAACAAAATATTGAACATTATATGCAAACTTTCTTTATTGTCTGGATCGGACAGGTTATTTCATTATTGGGTTCTAAACTGACAGAGTTCGCTTTAGGATTTTGGATTTTAGACCAGACATATCAAGATACAGGGACAATTACTCAATTTGCTCTGACTATTTTGTTTATGTATCTTCCCAAAGTAGTCATATCTCCTTTGGCTGGTGTTCTTGTAGATCGTTGGAATCGAAGATCTGCAATGATTATGAGCGACTTGGGAACAGGAATTGTCGCCTTTGCCATACTTTTTTTAGTAGGCTCGAACAATTTGGCAATCTGGCACATTTATCTCGCTTTAACCATTACCTCTAGTCTTAATGCTTTTCAGCAACCAGCCTATATTGCTGCGATCGCTCAATTAGTACCACCTGAGAATCTCAGTCGTGCTAACGGTATGGTTCAAGCTTCATTTGCGATCGCCAAAATTGCGGCTCCAGCGATCGCTGGGAGCTTGATGAAATTCTACGGCTTGGAAAATATTTTATTTATTGATATTGCTACTTTTATTATTGCCATTGTTACTTTACTCAGCGTCAAGTTTCCCAATTTCAAACGTTACAGCAGAAAAAAACAAAAAGTTGTTAATCAAGTGGTGTCGGATGCGATCGCTGGGTGGAATTATATTGCTCTTAGACCTGGATTAGTCCGTTTGGTTTGCTTCATTGCCATCAGCTATTTCACAATGGGCATGTTAGAAGTGGTTTTATGGCCTTTACTATATCAACCAGGTTCAACAGAGCAATTGGGTTTTGTGTTGTCTGTAGGAGGCTGTGGAATGCTTGTAGGCAGTGTCTTGATGAGTGTGTGGTCGGGACCGAAAAATCGCGTCAAAGCAATTATTGGCTTTGTTGGTTTTCAAGGAATAATTATTTTGGTTGGTGGCTTAAAGATTTCTACCATTGTCCTGGCAATTGGAATCTTCGGTTATTTATTTTCTCAACCTATAATTGTCAGTTGTAATCAAGCAATTTGGCAGAGTAAAGTCCCAAGTCGTCTCCAGGGTCGAGTATTTGCTCTACAGCAGACCTTAGAGAGATCTTTGGCTATTTGTGCCTATTTATTAGCAGGGCCTTTGGTAGATAATGTTTTAAATCCTCTAATGGCAGAAGGCGGAATTATCGCTAAAAGCATCAGCAAATTTATTAATACGGGTATGGGACAAGGAGTTACTTTACTGCTAGTCCTTTTAGGAATTCTCAATCTAGCAGTAGTTGCGATCGCTTATAGAGAACCCCGTCTGCGGTATTTAGAGACGGAATTGCCAGATCGCAATAAGTTTAATAAAACTAAGACTACAGCGGCATAAAATTAGGCTGGTCTTTGTATTTGGTCTTTATATTTTTATATGCTTCCTAATATAATTACTACTACTATGCTTATAAGCACCAACCCCCCATTCCAAAATAATTCTTGTCTTTGTTTGATTAATGATTCTAGTCGAAGTTTCAATTGATTAATTTTAGACTTAAAAGCAGAGACTTTGGGGCTATATAATAGATGTTCTATGTAGCGGACTATGGTAGAGGTAGGTTGCGAGGAAGGTTGTGATTGAATTGGAGCAAGAGCAGTTTGAGGAAAAGCCCCAGGCTGTCTTGTTTGATAGCTATTTGATGGATGTAAATTTTCTTGGTTATCTATTTGTTCCAAGACCACAGAATCCGATACATCACTAGATAAAACATTTTCTTTTGGTTTCCATACTGCTGTTTTCTGGAAAACATTTGCTGATTGTTCCGATTGAATTGCCATATCCAATTCTACTGGAACAGATTTATGTTTTTTGGCTTTTTCTGGTGATTTTGGGGTTGGTTTAGGGCTATGGGTTTCTAAAGAATGATTAATTTCATCTAATTCATCCTGATTCGCGTTTACTTGATTTTCATTTTGATTAGATGATAATTTTGGCGATTCTGTCCGATCAAAATTGCTTTTTTTAGTGGCGTTATTTCTTTTAGGTTTAATGTTTTGAGGGTCAAAAACTTTAGCCAATAGTCTAGAATCTATTTGAGAATAACCATTATTAACTGCCAAAATGGCCTGTTTCAAATCGGTCATTAAACTAGTTTTAAGTATATAGCCCTTTGCTCCAGCCATTAATGCTTGAGTAACATATTTCTTGTCTTCATGACTACTTAAAATAATGACCTTAGTTTTTGGCGATACGCGATTAATATATTTGGTGGTGGTAATGCCATTCATTCCAGGCATTTCAATGTCGAGCAGAACAACATCAGGATGAATCTGAGCTATTTGCTTGACCGCATTGCGACCATCTTTAACTGTTCCAATAACTTTAAAATCCATATCTCGATCCAGTAAAGATTTAATTCCCTGCTGAACCAGATTTTGATCGTCTACTATTAAAATACGAATCATGTTAAGCTTAAATTGAGCGTAATAAATATGGTTTAATTAAAAATTTTAGATAGTTTAAATAATCATTGTCTCAGAAAATTGCTATTCTTATCCACTATATAAAAAGTTGTTTACTTTTAATTAGATAATAAAGTCTTTTGTAAAAACCTTAATTGATATTTTTGCCAGATAATTAAGCAAGTTGGCTGTAGAGTTGAGCAACAAAGTCAAAAATTCAGCTAGCATGAGAGGGTAAACCTTTTATATAAAAAAGCTAAAATATTACGACGAGCGGTAAAAATTTGTTTTCATTTGATGGCTTATTTATCACTCCTCAAAAATATTGCGGGGAAAATCGTGATAAATAGCTTTGCTTCTTGAACAGCGCGAATGCGCCAGCTTCTCGAAGGGACTTGGAGGCGTTAGCCTCTGTGTCGGTGCATCGCTTTATTAAACACAGAATTTATTGAACACAAAATAGATAATGTTCGCCCCAAAAGTTCCGTAGGGTAGGGACTTCGACAATCGAGAATCTCCGATTCTCCCAGAACAAAGGTTTTGTGGCGGAAGCCTAGAGGCTTCACCGCAATCATAACTAGAAAAAATGCAATGGTAATGAGCGCGAGAGAAGCTTCTGGAAAAGTCACCCATCTCTAATCGCGCTGTTGGCTTTAGACATTGCTAAATAGGGTTAACTACGAACTTTACTTTATTTAGGTTGAGCTACCTATATGTTGGCTCCAGAAATCTCAGAGGGTTACACAAGCTTGAGGGAACAAAAGCAGGACTTACGGATTACGTCTTCACAATGTACAAGCTATGTTCGATCTTTTTTTCTTTATATATATCTTAATATGTATCAAGCCTTTCATCGTTTAGGTCTTTTTATTTCAATTCAAAGATAAATCTTGCACAACTGCTGATAAATAGCATTCATTGTTCAATATAGGTCAAATATTCTATTTCAAAGGTCGACCATATCTTTCCTAGCTGGTTAAAAAATGGTGTTTACCAATTTATAAATTATCTCCGATTAGCAGTCTATTTTATTATTTACTCATGAATCGTCGATGATTAAAAAGCCTCCACTTAAAAAGAAAAAATTCATCAATTCAATTAATTATTTTAGAGGTCTAGCGATCGTAATTATTGTCCTAGGTCACTGTTTTGATTTGGCTCAGTGGAATGTATCTAATAATTTTGAAATATTCGTCCATAACTTAAGTTTGAATGGCACTGTTTATTTTGTATTTATATCTGGATTTTTGTACTATCACATTTTTTATCAGCGATTTAATTACAAAAAGTTTATGAGCAAAAAAATGCAGTATGTTCTTTTACCATATATACTCATTTCTTTAGTTCCTATTGTACTGGTAGTTTTTTCGGGAAGCGGTCATAGTGAAAACTTCCCCGTCGAGTTAAACAACAAGCCTTTGCTAGCAATAATTTGGTATTTTGTCACAGGTAAAATAATCAATGCTTATTGGTATATACCAATGGCAATGCTGTTATTTGCTGTTTCTCCTATTGTAAATTTGATTGTTAAATCAGATAAAATAATAGAAGTTTTTTTATTATTGTTGCCCATTTCATTAATTGTTCATCGACCACTTGATAATTTAAACGCTCTGCATTCTCTAATATATTTTTTTCCTGTATATATTTTGGGAATATGGAGTTCTATAAATAACGAAGCAATATATAGATATCTGAGAGGAAATGCCAAAAAAATAGTAACAGTTATCTTAGTTGTTGTATTGGGATTAATTCAAGTATTAGTTTTTAAACAGGCAGGAAACTTTCATAAAGATTTTTGGACAATAACAGTTCTAGATGTCAATTTGATTCAAAAAATATTATTGTGCTTTCTATTTATGTCTATCTTGGATAAATATGAAAACACCAATTATAAACTAGTTAACAAAATTGCAGAAACTAGCTTTGCTATTTATTTCATTCATCCTTTTTTAATTAAAATCTCAAATAATCTATTATCAAAATTTAATATAAGCTATCAGGGGAACTTTTTTACTTTGATTTTAACTACATCAATGGTAATTATTGCTTCAATGACGATCGCTTTTGGTATTAAGGCTATTCTTAAGAAAAATAGTCGCTATTTAATTGGGTGGTAAAAATAAGTAACGTGAGTTCGGGTTAACAGAATTGATTAGTTTAGGTAGCTATTAGCTTTTAAAGAATTATTTAGTCTTCTAAATTTTGAATTTAACTATAAAAAATAGTTTTTTAATTTCTTTGTCTAGTAAGTGTTTCAGCTTATCCCGAACTCACGTTAGCTAAAATTAGTATTGTTAAAATTATGTTTTGTTTTAGAAAAGTTTCAAGAAACAATTATTATGTCAACTAGCTTAATGATATTTCTTGCTGAAGAAACAAATTTTAAAAAAGCCGAATTAATCAAAGCTATTTCTAGCATGGAAGGCTTTAATGGCATTGATATTATGGAAGAATCAGAATACACATCATATATTGGAGATTATACATTTGAAGGACAAAGAGTATATTTTGAAATAAGTAAAGATTTCTCACATGTATCTACTTATAATTTGCAAAGAGCTGGATCAAACTTTGCTTTGAAACTACAACAAAATCTAAATTGAAATCTATCAGCTACAGATACTAGCTATAGTTTCTTGTGTCGGCTCGCTCAGATTTCTAACATAGAATAATTTGAACATATTGTAAATCAAAATATCCATATGGAATAAAAATAGGTGACATAATATCCTAACAGCGAACCGATAATGAAATACCAGGCTGTTTTGGCTGAAGTATTTGCAACCTACTGTAATTCCTCCGTTGGCACATTAGGAACTTGATTAGGAACGCTAACTCCACTAGGCTGTTCAACCTAATTTAGCACTTCTCCCGCATTAGAAGATGCTAACCTGAAAGCCCCTGTCACTCCGCTAGAGAGTAACCAAGCACTAATCGCTAAGGTTGTTGCCCAGAGAATTAATCCGTGTAGCATAGCAGTCTTTTTATTCATCGGGCTGCATCCAGCAGCAGTTACCCAGCTACCGATAAATAATACTAAATTTAAAAAAGTTTTCATCTTTCCGTCATTGGCAATTCATACTCCTGTTGGAAACTAATAATTGTCAGCTAAGTAAAAGGCTGAATAAAAAAATATTAATTAAACAGGAGAAAATCAGATGAAACGTTTTGCGATCGCAAAGCTAGCCGTCCTAAAGTATACCGCTACGCATAAAGGTATTGCTATTATTTCTACTTTACTTGTAGCAGCTTCCCCAACAGTTAGAGCTTCAGAAACCGCGATAAATTCTACAGCCTCAAACAGCATCAAATTGAGAGAATATATATCAACTTCTCCTGCCAATCTCGT
>CAKZYI010000558.1 GCA_937884735.1 uncultured Pleurocapsa sp. | reverse complement strand
ACTAATAAACTCACCATACTTCACGGCATCCCGATCGCTGTAGCGAGCAATTTCGGCTTGAGTCTGTTCTAGCGATTTATGAGCCAAGAAATACTTGCCATCAGGGTGAGGGCAAAAGGTATGAGGATCGCAAGACAAATATTCCAAACCATACTTTTGCAGCTGCAATTCTTCGATAATTGGTCCCAAAAAAATAAATTCATGGTCGATCGCACAGAGATTAAACTTAAATCCTGGTGCTTCTTGGGGTATGGCTTCTTCTGTAGTGGCTGCTCCCCCAGGAACAGGACGTTTTTCCAGCAATAAGACACTGTAGCCAGCATTAAGTAGATATGCAGCACAAACTAGTCCATTATGCCCAGCACCAATGACGATCGCATCATAAGCTTCCATTAAATTTATAATTCCTTGGTATGAGTTAGAGATATTTATCTAATTATCCCAAAAAGCAGCATAAAATAGCCTTTTCCATTTTTATTGAATTATGTTCAATATCTATCTTGACAATATTTATAACTTGAGCATTAGCCTGGCTTATAATAATTATAATAAATTCTCTCATCTCAAAATTAGAGCTAAACCTGCCCCAAAATGTAATAAGATGGCTATCTAATAGCGAGAAGCTCATTTTAATTTAAAAGTAAATTCTGTTTCTTTAATAACTTTAAAAATATAAAAAAGTCACATATTCTTTCAATAAACCCTGGGCAAAAGGTCAGAGCTTATTAAAAATTAATAAAGATCGGATAGATACCTCTCTCTGGTACACTTTTTTCTTGAGTGAGCATCGCTTTTGAAAAGAAATTTAATAACAAGCAATTAGGGAGGAAGACCTTGCTGGAGACAACAATCGGTTTAGAAATTATTGAGGTAGTAGAAAAAGCTGCCATCGCATCCGCAAAATGGATGGGGAAAGGGGAAAAAGATACTGCTGATGAAGTAGCAGTAGAGGCAATGCGCGAGCGCATGAATAAAATTAATATGCGTGGTCGTATTGTAATTGGGGAAGGAGAACGTGATGATGCTCCTATGCTTTACATCGGAGAAGAAGTCGGAATTTGTACTCGTCCCGATGCCAAAAACTTCTGTAATCCTGATGAATTAATTGAAATTGATATTGCCGTCGATCCCTGCGAAGGAACTAACTTAGTTGCTTACGGTCAAAATGGTTCTATGGCGGTATTGGCGATCTCCGAGAAGGGTGGACTATTTGCTGCGCCTGATTTTTACATGAAGAAATTGGCAGCTCCTCCACTAGCTCAAGGTCATGTAGATATTAATAAATCTGCTACTGAAAACCTAAAAATTCTTTCTGACTGCCTTAATCGCTCGATAGAAGAGTTAGTAATCGTTGAGATGGATCGTTCTCGTCACCAAGGTCTAATTAAAGAAATTCGCGATGCTGGAGCTAGAGTAAGACTAATTGCTGATGGTGATGTATCTGCTGCGATTTCCTGTGCTTTTTCTGGATCTAATATTCACGGTCTAATGGGTATTGGTGCTGCACCTGAAGGTGTAATTTCTGCTGCTGCAATGCGTTGTTTGGGCGGACACTTCCAAGGACAGCTAATCTACGATCCTGCCATAGTCAAAACTGGCTTGATTGGCGAGAGCAAAGAAAGCAACCTAGAAAGATTATCCAGCATGGGAATCAACGACCCAGATAAGGTATATAACGCAGAAGAACTTGCTGGTGGCGAAACAGTACTATTTGCTGCTTGTGGTATTACTCCTGGAACTTTGATGAACGGCGTTCGTTTCTTCAAAGATGGTGCTAGAACTCAAAGTCTAGTAATTTCCTCTCAGTCTCAAACTGCTCGCTTTGTAGACACAGTACATATGTTCGGTCATCCCAAGACTTTGCAACTACGTTAAGCACAATGCTACTTTCTCCCATCGGAAGATTGCTCTTTAGTAGTTAAAGATATGTAAATCCTGATGAGAAAACAACGTCATAGAGGACAGCAAGACTGTATAAATTAATAAGGACAAAGGCAAATAGCAAGAAGGTTGTACTTCCACTATTTGCTTTTTATTTGTTCCATTTTTTATAAAAAACTTGGTTGATATAAAGCTATAAAATCTATATTTTTTTGCTTTACTTTGAGCATCTGGTTAAAGCGAACTTGTAAGAAACATAAATGAATATTGTAGTTGTTGGTTTAAGTCACAAAACTGCTTCGGTGGAAGTGCGAGAAAAACTAAGCATTCCAGAAGCCCAAATTGAAGAAGCGATCGCAACCCTCAAAAGTTATCCACACATTGAAGAAATAGCGATTATTAGTACCTGTAACCGTCTGGAAATATATGCTGTAGCCAGAGATATAGAACAGGGTGTCAAAGAGATTAGCCAGTTTTTGGCAGACAAAGCTCAAGTTGCCCTAAGACAACTCCGCCCTAATTTATTTACTCTTCTGCGTGAAGATGCTCTACGCCATTTGATGCGCGTATCTGCTGGTTTAGAGAGCTTGGTATTAGGAGAAGGACAAATACTAGCCCAAGTTAAAAATACACATAAGTTAGGTCAAAAATACAAAGGCCTGGGTAGATTACTAGACAAGTTGTTTAAGCAAGCTATTTCTACAGGAAAAAGAGTGCGTAGCGAAACTAGTATTGGTACTGGTGCGGTGTCGATTAGTTCGGCTGCGGTGGAGCTAGTCCATACTAAAGTTGAGAATTTGCCTTCTTATAGCATCACCATTATTGGTGCGGGAAAAATGGCTTGTTTACTGGTTAAACACATGTTGTCTAAGGGCGTAACAGATATTTCTATTGTTAACCGTTCCCATAGGAGAGCGCAAAAGCTTTGCGATCAGTTCTCCCAAGCCAATTTAAAAATATATCCTATTGGCGAGATGATGGAAGCAATAGCCACATCAGACTTAGTTTTCACTAGCACTGGTGCTACGGAGCCAATCATAAATAAAATAAAATTAGAAACACATCTAACTTTAGAAAGAGATTTAATGTTAGTTGATATTTCAGTTCCTCGTAACGTTGCTGCTGATGTTAGTGATATTGGCTGTGTTACTGCCTATAACGTGGACGACCTCAAAGCTGTAGTAGCAGCAAACCAAGAAAATCGCCGCGAAATGGCGCGAGAAGCAGAAGGAATCATTGAGCAAGAAGTCGCTAGCTACATTACCTGGTGGCGATCTTTGGAAACAGTGCCAACTATAAGCTGTTTGCGTAGTAAAGTAGAGGGAATTAGAGAGCAAGAAATGGAAAAAGCTCTTTCTCGTCTGGGCTCGGAATTCGCCGAAAAACACCAAGAAGTAATTGAAGCTTTAACTAGAGGGATAGTGAATAAAATTCTTCATGAGCCAATGGTGCAGTTAAGAGCCCAACAGGACATAGAAGCTCGTCGCCACTGTTTACGTTCTTTGCAAATGTTGTTCGATCTCGATACTGAAGAACAATATAGTTAGCATTGCTTCGCTTTTTACCAAAGTTTAATAGGGCATGCGATAGATTAAAAAAACGCGACTCAAAAAAGAACTGAGTCGCGTTTTTTAGACTTATTTTAAATTTGTTTGTTTTAAATTTATTTAAAATTTATTTCCAATCTAATATTCAATACCCAAGACAATTAGAATTATAAACCCCAACAAAGTAAACCCATCCAAGGTAGTTCGGCGCACCATTTATCGCCATTAATCAAAGCGTATTTATCTTGTTTATCTTCCAGTACGTTGCTTTGTGTATTACTACTAATGACTCTTACTGCTGCTTGCCCAGGTAAAACATTAATGCTAAAAATACTTACGGTTAATAATATAAAAGATAGTTGTTTTTTCATCATGTTTACCTCAATTATTAAAACTTTTTTAAAATTTGTTTTTTGAATATAAAGCAAGTATAAAGTTGCTCAACAAGATAACCAGTGATTAATGTCACCATGAAAGTGTTGATATAGTCACCTCCCCTATAAAAGCTATTGATTTTTGATGGCTAAAACAGTTAGCGGACTATTTCTAAAGATTCAATCATCTTCTTGGCTTGAGGCGAAAATTTGTCAAATTTTTCAGGTTCAGCAGTATAAATTACCGTATATATTTGCTTATAATTGACCGTCCAAACTTCCTTACGCTTAACTTTTATATCTCGATCTATTCCCTGATACAGCACGAATTTTCCATCACTACGCCCTAAAGTAGTCGGTTTGGGAGGAGAAATAATAAAATTAGATAAGTTCTCTATTTGGGAGACAGCTCGATCACTATATTGCTTTAGAGAAATAGGTTGAGAAGATTCCTCAACAACAATTGCAACTCTTTCTTGAAATCGATCCGATTCGTTTTCTTTGGGACTAATAAAAACAACAGTGGTATTTTAAAAATTACTTGAAATTTCCCTCGACCATTTTGCAGGGTAGTCTAGTTTTATATGTTCGTTTTCATAGGTAATATAATTGTTTGACTGTGTGTTAGTTGTGTACAGCAAAAGAGGAATTGCGATCGCACTTAATATTCCCAGGCCAAATAATATTTTAAATTTGTTTGATTTGTCTGGAAGCTGTAGGGTTTTTTGTGGTGTCTCAGGAGTCTGGCTACGCTCTAATAATACTGGTTGCGGTTGTGGAGCAGGTCTAGATATACCAGTATTCAATGTTATAATAATTGGCTCTAAATCTTCTAGGATGCTTTGAGCAGATTGATAACGCTCTTGCCATTTTTGCTTGACCATCTTGTCAATCAAATTAAGAAAATTGAGATCGTAAACTAGATGTGATGCCAGACGATCTCGCCACATCAATTCTAAATTGATGTTTCTTTCCAAATCATTGGGATGTACTCCAGTCATTGCTTGAATGACTACCATCCCCAAAGCATAGAGATCGCTACAAAATTCTGGTCTACCATGAAGTTGTTCGTCAGGGGTGTAGCCAGGACTTAATATACCCACAGTCAGAGCAAATTTTCCTTCTGCACCAAAATTTTTGGGGTTGATTTTTTCTTTAACCGCTCCAAAATCAATCAAGAATATTCGGTTGTCAAAACGGTTTCTAATTAGATTTGCTGGCTTAATATCTCTATGTATATATCTGGCTTCGTGAATGAATTTGAGTACTTCTAATGTTTGGGTTAATAATTTGATTGCTTGAGACTGATCGAAATTATCTGTTTGGGTCAATTCTTGCCGTAGCGTTTGTCCTTCAATAAATTCTTGAACTAAAAAAAAATTCTGCTCCTCTTCAAAGAAATCATAAATTCGCGGTATTTGAGGATGATTTCCTAGTTGTTGTAAGCTATCAGATTCTTGTTGAAACAGGCGCATTGCTGTTTTTAACTGGCTTTCATTCTCGTAGCGGGGAGAAAAATGCTTAACAACATAGCGTCCACCAATAGCACTAAACGTATCCCGCGCTAAGTAAATTGTCCCAAAGCCACCACTGTCTAGCTTTTTTTCCAAAAGAAAGTGTTCTTTGAGTGTTTTTCCTACTAAGTTTTCACACATCAAGCTGGCTGTTCAACAATTTAACTCTAGATGCCAGTCATTGTAGTATTATTTTCTAACTATAAACATAAATAGATTGTCAGGGGTTGGTTGTTAGTTGTTAAATAAATAGAAATGGCAGTGTCAATTAATGAATATTAATACCAATATAAACTATCAAAAAATTGCTGAAGAGTTGACAGGAATTGAAACAACCACTGACAGCGATCGCCTTGCTAAACTATCCTTAGACTATTATCACTTCAGCCCAATTTTAACCAAGCAATTACAAGACAAGCGGGGAGAATTAGCTGTTTTTCCTACTACAGAAATAGAGGTACTTCAAATTGCTCGTACCTGTGTCCAACATAAGATACCTTTAACCGTCAGAGGTGCAGGGACGGGTAATTACGGACAATGTATTCCTTTAGACGGTGGTATTATCCTCGATACCAGCAAGATGAATAAGATCGCCAGTCTCAAGGCTGGAATAGCCTGCGTGCAGCCAGGAGTGAGAATGGCAGCCTTTGATAAACGAGCTAGAGAAATAGGCTGGGAGTTGCGAATGGCTCCTTCTACCTATCGTACAGCTACTATTGGCGGGTTTGTCGGTGGTGGTAGTGTGGGTATGGGTTCAATCAATTATGGACAAATAAGCGATCGCGGTAATGTTAGAAGAGTTCGCCTGGTTACTTTAGAAGAAACTCCTCGAATAATAGAATTAAAGGGCGATGAAGTCCAAAAAGTTATTCATGGCTATGGCACGACAGGTATTGTTACCGAATTAGAAATACCTCTTGCACCAGCTTATCCTTGGCAAGAAGTTATTGTTACTTTCGATGATTTTATGACCGCTGCTAGCTTTGGACAAGGATTGAGCGATAGTAATGGCATTGTCAAAAAACTAGTTAGTATTCATGGTAGTCCCATACCAAGTTATTTTCCTGCGCTGCAAAACTACATACCAAAAGGTAAACATTGCGCCTTATTGATGATATCGGAATATGATTTCGCACCTTTCCAAGATTTGGTCAAAGAATATCAAGGAGAAATTACCTATAGTAAAAGTTCAGCAGAAGCGATTAAAGGTACGAGTTTATTAGAGTTTACCTGGAATCATACTACCCTTCACGCCCGCAGTGTAGACAGTAATCTTACTTATTTACAGACATTTTATTTCACCCTTGAAAGATTAGAGAAACTATATCAAGAAGCGGGAGATGAAATTATGATCCATCTAGAATTTTTACGAGCAGGGAATAAAGCCGTACCTGCTGGATTGCAATTGATTCGCTTTACCACTGAGGCTAGATTAAACGAGATTATCCAAAATCACGAATCTCAGGGTGCATTTATTGCCAATCCTCATGTTTACACTATCGAAGACGGCGGAAACAAACAAATTGACCCACAGAAAGTAGCCTTTAAACGGCAAATAGATCCTTATGGTTTATTAAATCCTGGAAAGATGCGTGGGTTTGAGAAATGAATATTTAATTCAACCTTAGATGAGTTTTTAAATCAAATTAACTCAAAATAAACCACAAAAATGCTAAAGTCGACCAGCATAACAAAGCTCTGATACCAATTAAGAGCAAAGCTGAAGCTGCCACAAAGTGGTAGCCCGCAGCCCAATCGACTTTAAAACCTTTGACACAGGCACTAGTAATACCCAAAGCCACACATTCTATGGCAACGAAAATCCACAAGCCCAACACTGGGAGGCTAGCTAAAATTGCCTCAACAATTCCCAAGACGAAAGAAGCCTGATAGATTGTTTGTAGGGAATATGCTTTGATTGCCATGCCACATATAGCAACTACATAAATAGAAATTGCTGTATAGAAAGTATTTAAGCCAAACCAACCCAGAGTACTATAAGTATTCATAGCTTGATTGAATGATTGAATTGAATTTATTCTCTCAGAGGTTTCATAGGGTATTTCGGGCCAATCTGGATCTATTTGTTCTGTATTGAGAATATTAATGCTTCGTTGAGGGTTTTTGGCTTTGGTTTGTTCGAGGATACAAACTGTTCTCACAGTCGGGTTACCATTTCTAGTATTAGTTTGTTCCACATCGGCGACATAAATACCAGGTAATATTCCTACTCCGTCTGTATACAAAGGCGGATTTTCTTGGGGATCTGATTCTCTTAGAGGAATTCCTGCTGCGGTATTGCCATATACTTCGCAATACATTGAGCCGATATTAATAGATTCTTCTTTTAACTCTGGAGCATTTTGACTGGCTGTTTCTAATTGTTTTTCTCCTACTATCTGCACGGCAAGCTGACAATATTCTCGATCGCTGCTATCTTCACAGATCGCAGGAAGAGAAGTAGTAGACTTGGCAGAATTGATACCCACAACAATTATTGCCAGAGTGACTAATATCCAGCTATTGGGTAAAACAAAACCCGAATTGAGATCGAAGCTAAATTTAGACTGTTGCTGACTTTCTTCTGAGGAGGAATTGTAGCCCGAAGAATCTGGTTGGTAAGAAGTATGGGGATCTGATTGGGGTCTTTCTTTTTCCTGTCTCGCTTTTTCTTTTGCTGTCTCTTCTGCTGCTTTTTTAGCTGCTGCTTTGGCTTCAAAGACAGTTTCTACCGTGGCAATAGCTGTAGCTGGCTCTAAACAATAGCGACTCAACCAAATAGCCAACTTTCGCAATTGTTTAGATTCTAATCCTTGAATTTCTGCCCACCATGTATTTATTTCTGGATCAAAATCATTGTTGTCTGGATCTTGTCCGTCTTTAAAATAGATTTCTAAATTAGGTAATTGCGATCGCTGTATTGATTCGTCAAAGTTATGATAAGTGTTGACTATCTGAGCTATTTTTTCCTGGGGTACGACTAAATCGGCGTTTAATAGTCTTTGGTTGCGAATAAAACAATACTGACTCAAGTCTAATTGGGCTGGCGTATCTGTTGGTAATTCAGCTTTATCTAAATCTATTGGGTTATGATTGTCTGACGAAACTGTTTGTGATGGAGATATTCCAGATGATTCTAAAGGTTGGCTTTTATTTAAATCTTTAGGCTGCTTGGCATTGGTTGTTGCTTCACTAATTGCTTCTGCTTCTGGACTTGTTTTTAAACCATCTTCTCCATCTATCGCCTCAAATTCTTGCTCTATTTGGGCAATTAAAGAGTCTGTTTTCTCTACTGCACTAATAATTTCGTCTGCCATAGACTCTACACTTTCTTGGAGGACAGTATTTGGGGTTAATTCGACAAATGTCTCCCAATCTGGTTCGACTTCCCCCAAAATACGACTATATAGACCCATTTCTACCAAATTCAAATCTTCTAAAGCTGCTATGGCAGAACAAATATTATCGGTTAATTCTCTGTAGTCGATGTATTCATCTGTGTCGCGGTTAATATAAATATGAACAGCATCGTTATGAATAATTATTTGGAAGTGTAATCTGTCATCTTTAACTTTATCTGCGATCGCTTTGAGAATTCTATTTTCACTCATTTTTTCTGCACATATTTATATTTTCAGTCTTCCCAAAACAAAGTGACTGGTTAAACAGATAATTGTTTTGTTATTTTAGTAATATTTTTGTAGTATGTTTAAACAGTAAAGTTTCTAGAGGTAAAAAAGTTCATGAAAGCGATCGCCGTAAAAGTTATCAATGGGGAAAAACATCCCAATGCGGATGCTTTGCGGCTGTATACAATGGCTGCACCCGATATAGATGAATTACAGATTGTCGCCAACCTAGATAATGTCTACCAAGTAGATGATGTTGTGGCAGTTGCTCTTTGTGGTGCGGTGCTTAAAGATGGCACAAAAATCAAACCTACTAAGCTGCGGGGATTATATTCCTATGGAATGGCTTTGGGTAAAGTGGAGGTAGAGGCAGGAACAGATCTCAGCGATATTTACTGCCAGCAAAACACTGTCTCTACTACAGCAAAATTACCTTTTATAAAATGGACTAGCATTGAGTTACTGCACAATGTACGCAACGATCTCAAGATCTTAGGCAAAGTACCAGTGGTTACCTATCGTGCCAAAATTAAGCTACATGGTACAAATGCAGGGGTGCAAGTTACTCCAGATGGAGAAGTGGCTGCACAAAAAAGAAGTCAAATTATTTACCCAAAAAGCGATAATGCGGGTTTTGCAACTTGGGTGGGGCAAAATATAGAGTATTTCAGTCAGTTGAAAAAAGAAACCAACTTAACTATATTTGGCGAATGGTGCGGTAGCAATATTCAAAAGGGCGTAGCTGTTTCTCAAATCAAAAGAAAAGTTTTTGCTGTTTTCGCCATTCAATATGGCGGTGTTGGTGCTGAAATTGCTAAATTGGAAATACGTCCTGAAAAAATTAGGGAGATATTACCCCAGCACGATGATATCTTTGTCTTGCCCTATCACGGCGAAGCCATTACTCTAGATTTTGGCGATTCCCAGCAACTAAAAGCTGCTTCGGAAACTATTAATCAAATGGTAGAAAAAGTTGAGGCGATCGACCCTTGGGTGAAAGCTACTTTTGGCATCGAAGGTATTGGCGAGGGGTTGGTTATGTATCCTGAAACCAACGATGTTGTTATTCGAGAAGGTTGTACAGAATTGGTGTTCAAAGCCAAAGGCGAAAAACATCGGGTAGTTAAAAGCAAAGAAGCCGTACAAATAGATCCAGAAACTGCTCAAAACATAGCAGAATTTGTAGAGTTGTTTGTAACTGAGGCAAGATTGCAACAGGCTTTTACAGAAGCTTGTGAGGAAGAATTGAACATTAAGAAGATGGGTTCATTTCTTAAATGGATTTCTCAAGATATTCAAAAAGAAAGTTCGGCAGAATTGGTTGCATCCGATCTAACTTGGAAAGAAGTTCATAAGCCAATCTCTAACGCTGCTAGAAAATGGTATTCAGATTTAATTAAAAGCGGCTTATAAATGAAATTATTGGTGATGGAATGACTGGGCAAACAAATTTATCTGGTTATTCCAATCGCTTTATTTTGATTGCTAAATACTCAAAAAATCTATCTTACTACATAAAATACAAAGAAAATATTAATATACAATGAGATAAAAGAACGTTGCTTATAGCCCATAACTTAAAAATAGATAATGATAAGTACTAGTACTGACAAAATTAGATCTTAAATTATCAATTTGAAAAAAGTAAGTAGGCGCAAAGTAAACCATAACTAATGCCTTTATTGATTTTAATTGCTGAAGATGACCCAGGGATTCGTGTATCTGTTAGTGACTATTTAGAATTATCAGGATATTCAGTTATTGCGGCAGAAAATGGAGAAAAAGCTCTATCGATGTTAGAAAAATACCATCCTCATCTGCTTATTTCTGATGTCAAAATGCCCAAAAAAGATGGCTATGAATTGATTAAAAGTATCCGTCAATTGCCTGAATATCGTTTGTTACCAGTCATACTATTAACCGAGTGTGGCGATACTACCGATCGCATTCGTGGCTATCAGGTAGGATGCGACATATATTTGCCCAAACCCTTTGAGATGGATGAATTAGGAGCAGTTATACGCAATCTGCTAGAGCGATCGCAAATTATTCATTCGGAACTCAGATTTTCTCATAGCGATCGCCATCACGATGTTCCATCTAACTCAAATGCGATCGCCAATACTTTGGATACTGCTAATGAATCTCACCACTCACCAATTGAAGCACAGCTAGAGTTAACCAAAAGAGAACAAGAAGTATTAGAACTGTTGATGAATGGCAATTCTAACGTTGAAATAGGTCAAAAATTGCATTTATCCCATCGTACAATTGAAAAATATGTCAGTAGTCTATTGCGTAAATCGGAGACTAGCAATCGCGTCGAATTAATTCGATTTGCTTTAGCCCATAATTTAGCCAATTAATTACTGATGTTACGCAGTAATTAATCTGTTAAAGCTGGGTAAGGGGTAAAGGGTAAGGGGTAAAGGGTTTATCAATCTTTTTTTCATACCTTATTTAAACTATTGTTTTTTCATAATCTTGCGTAACGTCAGTTAATTATATAAAAGGATAAATTCCTGTAATAATTTCATCGGCTTTTAATTTGCCTATTTTCTCCCCTGGGCTATTTTTCTCAGCTAGTTTGAGGCTATTTACAGGCAGCACCAACCGACGCTCAATATTAGTAGTCAGAATAATATTCTTTTTATTGGCTGTAGAAATAATTCCTGCGAGTAAATCCTCTTTGCTGCTGAATTGAATTGCTTGGGTGCCAATATCTCCACGATTGCCTAATCTTAGAGAGTTGACGGAAATTTGTTTGCCAAATCCCTGTTGTGTAATAACGGCAATAGAATCTTTGGCATCGACTGCATCACAGCCTATCAAACTTTCTTTCAATCTCAAGCGCATGACTCGATTTCCTTGAGCATTGCGCCCCATAATCGGAATTTGAGCATCATTAATGGGTAAGCGTAAGATACGCCCTCCTGTGGTTGCAATAACCATTTCTTGACCCGCCCTAGTGAAAGAGAAGTATTGCAAGACATCTTTATCTTTGAGCTTGACTAAAACTAGTCCTCGATTACCCAAAGCATCTAACTCACAAGAGTCTAGACGCTTAATAATTCCTTTTTGGGTAAGGAAAACTAAATCCAAATCTTTATAGTTTTCAGGCAAGAAAAAGTGAGCAACTGTAGTTTTAGCATCCCTTTGTGCTGCTTCAGATAGCAATTCTACGGCAGGTAATTCGGTACTCTCTAAACTAGAAGGCACTTCTTCCACGGGAAGGGGGTAGGCTTTGCCGCTGTCCGTAATCACAATTAGTTTATCGCGATCGCCTATAATTTCTGTATGCTGTAGAAAGTCTTCGCCTTTTTTGGGTGCAGTATTAGTTTCACTGCTTTTACTTGTGGCATCTTCCACCGCAGGATTTTGCCAATAAATAGAGCCAGAATTGGTTACTTTCAATTTTGCTTGAGGAGAGCGTTCAAAAGTTAGGGTAGGAGATACGGCTAGTGCAGGATCTTTTTTATCAGCTTTTTTCTTACCTGTAGATTTTTTGGACTCAGGAAGCTTTTTGCTAGATTCATCCACCATTACATTGGCAATGCGGGTACGACGCTCATCGCCGAATTTACGCTTGAGGGTGCGTAATTCTTTTTTGAGGGATTTCCTCAGCTCATTGCGATCGTTTAGTACATTGTTTAAGCCGTCGATACGCTCTTGAAGATCTGCTAATTCAGTTTCCAGTTTTTGCTTTTCCAAACCTGTTAGACGACGCATGGGCATTGCCAAAATAGAATCGCCTTGATTGGGTGAGAGGTCTAATTCTTCCTGCAAACGAATTTTTGCCGTTGTACCATCTGGTGCATGACGTAAGATTTCTATTACCTCATCAATTTGGTTTAAAGCGAGTAGTAAACCTTCTACCAAATGCTTTCTTTGGCTAGCTTCTTCTAGCTCGTTGCTATACTGTCTCCGAAGGGTTGTCTCGCGGAATTTAAGAAATTCTTCTAAGACATTACGTAAAGGCAATTGCACTGGCTTATTATCTACCAATGCCAGCATAATTGTCCCAAAATTACTTTGTAGTGCAGTCTGGCGATAGAGTTGGTGCAGAACTTTTTGGGCAGTAGCGTCTTTTTTCAATTCTATTACTACTCGCATACCGCTGCGATCGCTTTCGTCGCGAATATCAGAGATTCCTTCAATTCGACATTGGTTTACCAAGTCAGCAGTCTATTCAATCCATCCTGCTTTATTAACTTGATAGGGCAATTCAGTAATAACAATTGCTTTTTTCTCTCGACGACGTTTTTTCCCTGTCGATATTTTTTCAATGTTAGCAATACCGCGCATTTTGATAATGCCTCTTCCTGTGCGATAGGCATCTTGAATTCCTTTTACTTCAACTATCTCCCCTCCTGTGGGAAAATCAGGGCCAGGAACTAATGCCCATAGCTTTTCATCGGATATGTTGGGACGATCTATCAAAGCAATCAAACTGTTTACAATTTCGCCCAGGTTATGGGGCGGAATATTGGTTGCCATCCCCACGGCAATTCCTGAACAACCGTTGAGGAGCAAAATAGGTAGCTGGACGGGTAATACAACAGGTTCAGTCTGGGAGTTATCAAAGTTATTGCTAAAATTAACCGTTGCTTCGCCAATTTCTGTCAACATTGCTTCAAAAGCAACGGGAGCTAGCCTAGTCTCGGTATAACGCATCGCTGCGGGAGGATCGTTGTCTACCGAGCCAAAATTACCATGACCATCTAACAAAGGATAGCGGGTAGAAAAGCTCTGCACCAAGCGCACCAGAGCATCATAAACTGACTGATCGCCATGGGGGTGATACTTACCCAAAACATCCCCTACTACACGAGCGCATTTACGATAGGGGCGATCTGGAGTCAATCCTAGCTCGTACATGGCATACAAAATACGCCTATGTACTGGTTTTAGCCCATCCCTCACATCTGGCAAGGCTCTCCCGACAATGACGCTCATTGCATATTCGAGATATGACCTCTCCATTTCTTGATGAAGAGGGGTAGGAATGATTTGACCATTTCCTAACAAATTAAGCTGTTTTGCCATTAAAAGAGTCTCCGAAAATTAAAGGAAATATGTCAGTACTCGCGTATTATATGCAGCAATTCGAGCGTTAGGTGCGAGGATAATCCCCGTTGTCCTAAAGGGAGGACAAGATACCATCACTTGAGGGTGGCATTCTAGCCGTCTGTGATACCGCAACTATAAAGTTGTTGTCGCCCTGAAGAAATCGCTTTGTGTCCGCGCATGATACCGCCAGCATAACCAACGGTAAGGCGATTCGATTCGCCGCAGCTTATCCTTTGGGGCAAGCCCCGAAGGTAGTCCCGTAAGACAACCCAGATTCGCTCATAAAAGTGCGATCTAAATTTAGAGGAAATAATAAGAGTATAAAAATATAGCGCAATTAAGCTTTATAAGTGTTAAGCTGTGCTATCAGAATTTTATAAACCACAATTAAAGATAAAGCATTATTAACTCCAATATTTTTAGTCTTGGTTATTTTTAACATCCAGTTTTCTTAGTTAAACAAAATCCTGAGCAATATTTATGACAACGGTTTTGATTGTAGAAGATGACCCCATCAATTTGCGGGTTTTTTCCAAAATACTAACAAAAAGAGGCGGTTTGCAAGTTAAAGGGACAGAAATTGTCGAAGAAGTATTGCAATTGTCTCAATCTGGCGAGATAGATGCCATCCTCATGGATGTTGCTCTAGCTAATAGTATTTATCAAGGTAAGCCTGTAGATGGGATAAAAATCACTCAAATGCTTAAATCAGACCCAAAAACAGCTGATTTACCCGTAATCTTGGTGACTGCTCACGCTATGGAAGGCGATCGCGAGAATTTCCTCAAACAAAGCGGTGCAGATGGTTATATTTCTAAACCAGTAGTCGATCACGAGGCATTCATTCAACAAATCGTTTCTTTAATCAATAAAACATAATTCAAAAAATTGCAATGGTTTATTTGACATTCATTAGCTTTTTGCCCTCTCTAAATTAATTTTTATAGTACACCAGTTCTGTTGATGTCAAGCAGATGATTTTTAGATATTTTCCATAAATCTACAATAGTTCTTTACTGCTTACTATTTATTGCCCCAATTTAGGGAACACCGCAACCCATAATAACTGATTCAATGCCTTTAGCTGTATTTTTCCAGCTAAATAGTTTTGCTCTTGATTTCCCTAGATTTATTAGGTTGTTGCGTAGATTGAGATCGCTCAAAACTTGATACATTCCTCGCGCAATATTTTCTGTATCGTAAGGATTGATATAGAATACGCTGTCGCCGCCAACTTCAGGAATAGAAGTACTATCAGAAGCTATTACAGGACATCCACAAGCCATTGCTTCGAGTACAGTCAATCCGAATCCTTCGTAAAGAGATGCTAGCACCAAACATTGAGCCATAGAATACAAACTAGGCAAATCGGCAGTAGGTACGTAATCCAAAAAGATTATTCGCTCTTTTGCAGATAGTTGGTCTGTCAAATTTTTAATTTTAGGATAGAAAAAATCATCTTTTTTGCCAGTAATTACAAACTGGTAGTTTTTGAAAGGTAAACTATCGAAAGCTTTTAAACAGCGGTCTAAATTCTTATAAAATCGCATGTCTCCCACATGAAGTAAATATTTATCTAGGTTATATTTTTTGAGGATTTCAGGATTGGGCTGAGGAAAAAATAAATTGCGATCGAATCCGTTATAAACCACTTTGATTAATTTTGGGTCAAGCTTATAAGTCTCGATTAAATCTTTTTTAGTATGTTCGGAAATAGCAATAATTTTTTGAGACTGTTTGAGTATTAAAGGTAAAACATAAAGATAATAATATTTCCACTTTGGACTAACTTCAGGATACTTAAGAGGAATTAAATCGTGAACAGTAATTATTTGAGGAACGCTAGGAAATAACATTCCTTCCGTTGCAGGAGAAAAAAATAGATCGATTTTGCTGCGTTTTAACTGCCAATTTAAAGATGTTTGATACCATAGTAAACGCTTGATATGTCCCGAAAAACCCAGATCGGGGGAGATAGTATTTGTTATGGGAATAACATTATTAGGGTATTGATTTTTAAAAGAATCAGAATAAGAATATAGACATACATCCAGACCTCGATCTGCATCAATTAATTGGTCGATTAAGTTATTTGTTACTACTCCCAATCCACTAGCTTGCTCTTGAATATATGCTCCATTAATAGCAATTTTCCTAAGCGTCATATCTTTATTTACCAAAGTTAAATAAATAAAAAATAGATTTATCTTCCCAATCTATTAGGAATACCTTCGCATCCTCCTGGGACAGTAGATCGAGATTTATCACCGCACCAGGAACAAATATAGTATCTCTGCTCTTCACTCAGCCGTTTTACTCCAGAAAAATTTGCCTTTTCTACCACGACTCCAGTGTGTTGACCTGTAATATAGTTTGGTTGAATACTAATACTACGGGGAGTAGCTGTTTCTATCGAACCATAAAAAAAGCGAGTACCCTTCATGTCGGCACCCGCTAGATTGGCCTCAAAT